>NZ_JBHXCW010000018.1:0-61443 GCF_042725365.1 Lentzea sp. NPDC060358
GGCCGAGGTGGTCTCGGCCCGCTCCGGCCCGTCAGAGGTCGCGCACGTCGCCCGCGAAGAACAGCAGCGGGGTGTCGCCGCACAGCGGGTGCAGGTGCTGGACGGACATGAGCACGATGTCGTGGTCGCCGGCCGTGATCACGCGTTCGGCCGCGCATTCCAGTGTCACCAACGAGTTCGGCAGCAGTGGGGAGCCGGTGTGTCCTGGTTGCCACGGCAGGTCGCCGAAACGTGAGCGGCCTGGGCGGGCGAACTGGCTGCACACCTGCTCCTGGCCCGATGCCAGGACGTGTACTGCGAAGTGCTGTGCTGCTGTGAACACCGGGTGGAGCTGGGAGCGGTGTCCCACGCAGAAGAGCAGGATCGGTGGGGAGAGCGACACCGAGCACAGCGAGTTCACCGTCATGCCGATGGGTTCGCCGTCGGCGACGGTCGTCACCACGGCTATGCCCGTGGCGAAGTGGCCCAGTGCGGTGCGCAGTTGTCGCTGGTCGACCGTGTCGACTACCTGGGTCATGTGAACACCTCCTCCCGTCTGCGCAGCAGGGTCAGCGCCGGTGTGGTCATGGCCGTGGTCAGCAGCGCCACGACCACGAGGATCGCGAACATCGCGCCGTCGATCAAGCCCAGGCCGAGTCCGAGGTTCGCCACCACCAGTTCGGTGATGCCGCGGCAGTTCATCAGCACGCCGAGTACGGTCGCCTCGCGGCGGTTCAGGCCTGCCAGTCGTGCTCCTGCTGCGCCGCCGACGAACTTCGACGCGACTGCCGCCAGCAGGACGAGGAGTAGCAGGCCCCAGTGGCCGGAGACCGACTGCAGTGACGTGTTCATGCCCACGTAGGCGAAGAACAGCGGCAGCAGCACGGCGACCGTGAAACCCTTGATGCGCTGGGTGGTCGCCTCCTGGTCCACCGAACGGCGCGGCATCACCAGGCCGAAGAGGAACGCGCCCAGGATCGAGTGCAGTCCCATCATCTCGGTGATCGTCGCCGTGCCGAGCGCGCCCGCCACCGCCGCGGTCAGCACCGCCGACTGGGGTGCCGTGCGCAGCACCACTTCCAGGAACGGACGCACCAGGAACACCAGCACCGCCACCAAGGCGGCTCCGGCCGCGACGGTGAGCAGTGGTGAGCGCGCGTGGTGGCCGGCGAACGGGAGGATGGCCGCCAGGACTGCCCAGCACGCCGCGTCGTCCAGGACCGCCGCGCTGACCGCGATCTTGCCGAGGCGCGTTCCCTCCATCCCCACGTCGTGCAGGATCCGCGCCAGCACCGGCAGCGCCGTGATGCTGAGGGCCAGCGCCAGGAAGAACGCGCTCGGCAGTTCGGGCATCAGCGGCACGCCGATCAGCAGGCCCGAGCCGAACGGGATCACCAGGCACGTCAGCGCGACCACGCCCGCTCCTCGGCCGGACGACCTCAGGTCCCGCACGTCCTGTTCCCAGCCCAGGAGGAAGATGAACGCCACCAGCCCGAGCTGCGCGGTCAGCTGGATCGCCGACTTCACCGGTGCGGGGAAGAGCCACTGCTGCGCCGAGGGTGCGAGCAGGCCGAGCACGGACGGCCCGAGCAGCAGGCCGCCGAGCACCTCGCCCACCACGGGTGGCTGTTTCAGCAGCCGCACGGCCCGGCCGCAGAGCTGGCTCAGCAGCAGCACCAGCGTCACCGCGAGCATGAACTTGCCCGTGGTGTCCACAGTGGATCCCGCGCCGCCGCCGAGCGACCAGACGAGCAGGGCGGCGGCAGCGCAGCCGAGTGCGATCGTCACCGTTCCGCGCAGGGGAACGGAGCGCACGGTTGTCGCCACGACGGCCTACCGCGCACCCAGGCGCATGTGCGTGAAGTAGTCGTACTGGGTCGGCAGCGCCTCGACGAGCTCGCTGCCGCGGTCGCGGACGTACTGGAACTCCTTGAGCGCCAACGCGTCGTCGGCCAGCGCCAGTGCTGAGGACGGCTTGAGGTCGATGCCGCCCATGCCGAGCAGGATGCACATGTACGAGTAGGGCGGAAGGCCGTGGTAGTACGGGAAGACGTTCTCGCTGTCGGGGAGCTGGACCTGCCAGCGCTCCAGCCGTTCGGCGAGGCCGTCGGGCAGTTTGCGGGTCTTCGTGTCCTGCCAGTACCGGGTGTCGTCGCGGGCGGCGGCGAGGTAGTGCAGTGCGAGGAACTCGCGGACGCCCTCCATGACGTGCCGGATGGCGTCGTTGAACATCGTGCGCATCGTCGGCTGCCAGCCGGGGCCGGGGAAGTACTTCACCAGCTGCTCGATGGCGTGGTGGATGAAGAAGATGCCGGTCGACTCGAGCGGCTCGACGAAGCCGCTGGACAGCCCGATCGCGACGCAGTTGCGGGTCCACGGGTTGCGCGTGCGGCCGATGCGCATCCGGATGTGGTTCGCCTCGACCTCGGCGGCGGCAGGGCCGACGAACTCGCGCAGCACCCGTTCGGCCTGCTCCGGCTCGATGTAGTCGCGCGCGTAGACGTAGCCGGTGCCGATGCGGCCGTACAGCGGGATCGTCCAGATCCAGCCGGCGTCCTGCGCCGTCGCCGTGGTGCACGGGCGGAT
The DNA here is from genome assembly GCF_042725365.1 of Lentzea sp. NPDC060358. NCBI lineage: Bacteria > Bacillati > Actinomycetota > Actinomycetes > Pseudonocardiales > Pseudonocardiaceae > Lentzea > Lentzea sp. NPDC060358. Next base: position 2,566 of record NZ_JBHXCW010000018.1, read on the forward strand.
GCCGCGCTTCTCCATGTCCTGCGGCACCTGCAGGGCGACCGCGCTGTCGTTGGGCAACACGTCGGAGAAGGAGATGAACGGCTCCTCCAGCGCCTTGTTGACGAGCAGGCCGCGGAAGCCCGTGCAGTCGATGAACAGGTCGCCGTGCAACGCGCCGTGCTCGGCTGTCAGCACGTGGTCGATGTCGCCCTGCTGGTTCAGGACCACGTCGTCGACGTTGCCCACCAGGTGCTTGACGCCCCGGTCGACCGCGAACTTCGTGAGGAACTTGGCGAGCAGCGCCGCCTCGAAGTGGTACGCGTACGGGAACTGCGTCTTGCCCTGGTGCTCGGACATCGTGAGGCCGGCGAACTCGTCGGCGTCCTCGGAGAAGCTCTGGCCGATGAGCCTGCCGTCGAGGTGGCGCGGGTTGCGCTCCTCGTCGCACAGGGCCGCCATGACGAAGCAGTCGCGGTCGAACCGGTCTGTGGGCCCGTTCTGCAGCCACCAGTCCGCGAGCGGGAAGCCGTTGACGGACCTCATCTGCTCGAACGGGTGGTAGAAGTGGTGCCCCGGCCTGCGCCAGTTCTCGAATCTGACGGCCAGCTTGTAGGTGGCGTTGCACGCCGGCATCCAGTCCTGCTCCTCGAGTCCGAGGAACTGGAAGAAGTGCCGGATGTCGCTGAAGGTCGCCTCGCCCACACCCACGGTGTTGACCTTGTCCGACTCGATCAGCGTGATGTCGACGCCCGCGCCGAACGCGGTCCTGAGGTAGGACGCGGTCATCCAGCCCGCGGTGCCCCCTCCGACGATGACGACTTTCCGGTTCTGCATACCGACTCCCTGGAATTCACCGACGTTTGGCCCGATCAGCGTAGGTGTCGGCAAATGCGCCGACCACGCTCTTAAGCGGTCGTGAAATGACCTCCACCGGCGATATTTCGGCTGGGCCTAATCATCCTGCTCGCGCCGCATCACGGCTGGTGAGAGCCCTTTTGTGTGGTTGACGGGCGGAAACGCCGCTGCAATCGTCGCACTCGGTCGGGTGATGAGGGGAATCGGTGGATGATGATTGATCTGACGCGCGGCGCCAATGTCGTCGAGTTGTTGCGGGAACACGTGGAATCGCAGCCGGAACAGGATGCGCTGATCTGGGTCGGCGACGACCTGGTGGCCACCGGCCGGCTGTCGTGGGCGGAGCTCGACCAGCGGGCGCGGGCGATCGCGGCGCGGCTGGGCGAGCTCTGCCCGCCGGGGTCCCGCGCGTTGCTGCTGTACCCGCCGGTCGAGTTCATCGTCCCGTTCCTCGGCTGCCTCTACGCGGGTGTCGTCGCGGTGCCGGCGCCGCTGCCGGGCCGCTACCCGCACGAACGCCGGCGGGTGCGCGGGATCGCCGCCGACGCGGACGTCTCCGTCGTGCTCACCGACACCGCGAACGCCGGCACGGTCCGCGAATGGGCCCAGGCCGAGAACATCGGTCACCTGCCGGTGCTCGCGACCGACGAGGCGGGCTTCGGCGACGCGGCGCGGTGGACGGCGCCCGAGGCGGACCACGACACGATCGCGCTGCTGCAGTACACCTCCGGCTCCACCGGTGACCCCAAGGGCGTCGTGGTGACGCACGGGAACCTGCTCGTCAACGCGCACACCATGATCACGGCGCTGCGGATCCCCGTCGGCACGCGGTTCGGCGGCTGGGCACCGCACTACCACGACATGGGCCTGATGGCGCAGACGCTGCCGGCGCTCTTCCTCGGCACGACCTGCGTCCTGATGAGCGCCACGACGTTCCTCAAGCGGCCGCACCAGTGGCTCGCCATGATCGACCGGTACGACATCGGCTGGTCCGCCGCACCGAACTTCGGCTACGACCTGTGCGTCCGCCGGGTCACCGACGAGCAGGCCGCCGGGATCGACCTGTCCCGCTGGCGGTACGCGGTGAACGGCTCCGAGCCGGTGCACGTCGCCACGATCGAGGCGTTCGCGCGGCGGTTCGCGGTGTCGGGGTTCCGCGCGGAGGCGGCGTGCCCGTGCTACGGCCTCGCCGAGTCGACGGTGTTCGTCTCCGGCACCGGCTCGCGGCCGCCGATGATCACGATGATCGACCCGGACCGGCTGGCGCAGAACGATTTCGTGCCCTCGGGCACCGGACGCGCGCTGGCCGGCAACGGCGCCGCGCCGCTGAGCGACGTGCGCGTCGTCGACCCCGTCACCCGCGCGGTGCTGCCCGAGGGCAAGGTCGGCGAGATCTGGCTGCGCGGCCCCAGCGTCGCGCGCGGCTACTGGCGTAAGCCGGAGGCGACCGAACGCACCTTCCTGGCCGAGACGGCGTGCGGTGACCGGGGTTTCCTGCGCACCGGCGACCTCGGCACGGTGCACGACGGCGACGTCTACATCACCGGGCGCATCAAGGACGTGATGATCGTCCGCGGCCGCAACCTCTACCCGCAGGACATCGAGCACGAGCTGCGCGCGCAGCACCCGGAGCTGGGCAACGTCGGCGCGGTCTTCACCGTCGACACCGAGCTCGTCGTCACCCACGAGGTCCAGGGCCGCCAGGACCCGGCCGACCTGCGCGACCTCGCGCAGCGGATGAAGCAGACGGTCGCCCGCGAGTTCGGCGTGCAGGTCGGCGGGCTCGCGCTGCTGCGCCGCGGCGGGGTCCGGCGCACCACCAGCGGCAAGGTCATGCGCGCCCAGATGCGCGAGCTGTTCCTGCAGTCGGACCTGGATGCGGAGTACCAGTCATGAGCGAGGTCGAGCAGTGGCTGACCGAGCAGGTCTCGGTCCACCTGGGACAGCCGGTGGTGCGCACGGACGTGCTGCTCGCCGAGTACGGCCTGGACTCGGTGCACGCGGTCGGCCTCGCCGCCGCGATCGAGGACGAGTGGGGCATCGTCGTCGACCCCGCCGTCACCTGGGACCACCCGACCATCGACGACCTGGCCGGCTTCCTGACCGCCGAGCTGGGCCGGACCGCCGACGAGAGCGCAGGCTGAGATGAACCTGACCGATGCGCAGCTGGGCGTGTGGCTGGCTCAGCAGAAGGCGCCCGGGAGCCCGTTGTACAACTGCGGTGTCCACTTCGGACTCGACGGGCCGATCTCGGCGTCGTCGCTCGCGAAGGCCGTGGCGATCGCCGTCGAGGACACCGAGTCCCTGCGCGTGCGGTTCGCCGAGGACGCGGACGGCGTGTACCAGGTGCCGCTCACCGAGGTGCCGGAACTGCGGTTCGTGGACCTCGGCGACGCGGAGGACCCCGACGCCGCCGCCGACGAGTGGATGCGCGGCGACCTCTCGGTCGCGGTGGACCTCGCCACCGGCCCGTTGTTCGGGCACGCCCTGATCCGCCTGGGAGCCGAGCGGTCCCTGCTGTACTTCCGCTACCACCACGCCGTGCTCGACGGGTGGGGTCAGACCCTGCACTGCCGCCGCATCGCCGAGGTCTACACCGCGCTGGTGGACGGCGAGGACGTGCCCGCCGCCGGGTTCGGCGCGCTCGCGGACCTTACGGCCGAGGCGGCGGGGTACGCGGACTCCCCGCGGCACGATCGCGACCGGGCCTACTGGCTCGACCAGTTCGCGCACCACGCGGAACCGGTCAGCCTGTCCGACCGGCAGGCCCCCGCCGGGCACAGCGACCTCACGCTGACGACCTGGCTCTCCGACGCCCAGTCCGAGCTGATGCGCGACGTCGCCGCCGGTGCCCGCACCCGCTGGACGACCGCGTTCGTGGCGGCGACCGCCGCCTACCTGCACCGCATGACCGGCCGCACCGACATCGTCCTCGGCCTCCCCGTGTCCGCGCGGACCTCCCCTCTCGCGCTGCGGACACCGGCGATGTTGGCGGGGGAGGTGCCGGTGCGGCTGGTCGTGCGGCCCACCGCGACGTTCGAGCAGCTCGTCGACCAGGCCGCGGCGCAGCTCACCGAAGCCGTGCGGCACCAGCGCTACTCCGGCGACCGGCTGCAGGCCGAGCTGGGCGGCCCGGTCACCGGGCCCGTCGTGAACCTCGTGACGTTCGACCAGTCCGTCTCCTTCGCCGGGCAGGAGGTCGTGGCCCGGCAGCTCTCCACCGGTCGCGTGAAGGACATCTCCGCGCACGTCTACGGCACGCCGGACGGCGCCGGCGGGATGCGGGTCGACTTCGACGCCAACCCCGGCCGCTACCACGCGGGCGAGGTGCGCGAGCACCGCGACCGGTTCCTGCGCTTCCTCGACGGCGTGCTCTCGGAGCCCGCCACGCCGATCGGCGCGATCAGCCTGCTCGACCCGGCCGAGCTGCACCGGTTGCTCGTCGAGTGGAACGACACCGCGCGCCGGGTGCGCGAGACGACGCTGCCCGAGCTGCTGGCCGAGCAGATCGCCGCCACCCCCGACGCCCTCGCGCTGGTGTGCGGTGACGACCGCCTGACCTACCGCGAACTCGGCGAGCGCGTGGACGGCCTGGCCCGGCGGATGGTCGCGCGCGGTGCCCGGCGGGGCACGTTCGTCGCCGTCGTGCTGCCGCGCTCGATCGACGCCGTGGTGACGTTGCTGGCCGTGCTGCGGTCGGGTGCCGCCTACCTGCCGGTCGAGCCGGCCGAACCGGCCGAGCGCCTGCGGTTCGTCCTCGACGACACCCGGCCCGTGCTGGTCGTGACGCCGGACGTGCTGGCGGGGATGACCGAGCCGGCCGAGGGGGAGCTCCACCCGCCGCTGCGCGGGGACGCGGCCTACGTGATCTACACGTCCGGTTCGACGGGCAGGCCCAAGGGCGTCGTCGTGGAGCACCGCTCGCTCGGCGACTACCTGGTGCGGGCCCGCGAGGTCTACCCGGCCGCGGGCGGGTCCTCGCTGGTGCACTCGCCGTTGTCCTTCGACCTCACGGTGACCGCGCTCTACACGCCGCTGGTCTCCGGGGGCGCGGTGCGCCTCGCGGACCTGACCGAGGACGGCGTGCGCGGCGCGGACCCGACGTTCATGAAGGTCACGCCGAGCCACCTGGAGATGCTGGAGGCGTTGCCGCGCAACGCCTCCCCGACGTCGATGCTGGTGATCGGCGGCGAGGCGCTGACCGGCCACAAGCTCGCCGCGTGGCGGGAGCGGCACCCGGACGTGGTGGTGTGCAACGCCTACGGCCCGACCGAGGCGACGGTCAACTGCCTCGACTTCCACCTGCCCGCCGGCGCTCCGACCGGCGAGGGCGCGGTCCCGGTCGGCCGGCCGTTCTGGAACACGCGGGCGTACGTGCTCGACTCCGCGCTGCAGCCCGCGCCCATCGGTGTCACGGGTGAGCTGTACGTCTCCGGCGCCGTGCTGGCGCGCGGGTACTGGCAGCGGCCCGGTCTCACGTCCGAACGGTTCGTCGCCGACCCGTTCGGGCCGCAGGGCGCGCGGATGTACCGCACCGGTGACCTGGCGCGCTGGCGGCCCGACGGCCTCGTCGAGTTCGCCGGGCGTGCCGACGACCAGGTGAAGCTGCGCGGCTTCCGGATCGAGCTCGGCGAGGTCGAGGCCGCGCTGGTCGCGCATCCCGGCGTGGTCGCCGCCGCCGTGGTCGTGCGCGAGGACCGGCCGGGAGACCAGCGCCTGGTCGCCTACGTCGTCGGTGCCACCGAAGGGCTGCGCGAGTGGCTCACCGCCAGGCTGCCGGAGCACATGGTGCCCTCGGCGCTGGTCGAGATGGACGCGCTGCCGTTGACCCGCAACGGAAAGCTGGACCGGCGGGCACTGCCGGTGCCCGCGGTCGAGGTGGCGGCCGGCCGTGCCGCGAGCACTCCGCACGAGGAAGCGCTCTGCGCGCTGTTCGCCGAGGTCCTCGGGGTGCCGGCCGTCGGCGTGGACGACGACTTCTTCCAGCTCGGCGGTCACTCGCTGCTGGCGACGGGGCTCGTGACCCGGATCAGGTCCACTGTGGACGTGGAGCTGCCGCTGCGGCAGCTGTTCGCGACCCCGACCGTCGCCGCGCTCGCCGCGGCGCTGGGCGACGAGTCCAGCTCCGTGCCGCGGCTCACCGGGCCGTGGGAACGACCCGACCCGCTGCCCGTCTCGTTCGCGCAGCACCGCTGGTGGATCCTCGACCGGCTCGACGAGAGCGGCGCGACGTACAACATCCCCGCCGCGCTGCGGGTGTCCGGCCGGCTCGACCGGGAGGCGGTGCGGCCCGCGCTGGCCGACGTCGTCGCCCGGCACGAGGCGCTGCGCACGGTGCTGCACGACGGGGACGAGCTGACCCAGGTCGTGCTGGAGCCGTTCGCTCCGGACCTGCCGGTCGTCAAGTCCACTGAGGACACCGTGCTGGAACAGGCCCGCGCCGCCGCACGGACGCCGTACGACCTGACCGCCGACACACCGCTGCGCGCGTTCCTGTTCGTGCTGAACGAGACCGAGCACGTGCTGCTGCTCGTCGTGCACCACGTCGCCGGCGACGGCTGGTCGATGGACCGCCTCGTCCGCGACTTCAGCACGGCCTACGCGGCGCGGTCCACCGGCGCGGAACCGGGCTGGGCGCCGTTGCCGGTGCAGTACGCGGACTACGCGCTGTGGCAGCGCGAAGTGCTCGGGTCCGACCGCGACCCGGACAGCGTCGTCAGCGAGCAGATCGCGTTCTGGAAGACGGCGCTCGCGGGCGTCCCGGACGAGCTCGCCCTGCCGTCGGACCGGCCGCGCCCCGCCGTCGCCTCGCACCGCGGCCGCCGCATCGAGTTCGACCTGCCCGCGTCGCTGCACGCCGGCATCACCGCGCTCGCGAGGGAGACGGGCACCAGCGTGTTCATGGTGCTGCAGGCGGCGATGGCCGTGCTGCTCACCCGGCTGGGCGCGGGCACCGACATCCCGATCGGCTCGCCGATCGCGGGCCGCACCGCCGACGTCGTCGAGGACCTGGTCGGCGTGTTCGTCAACACGATCGTCCTGCGCACCGACACGTCCGGCAACCCGGAGTTCCGCGACCTGCTGGCCCGCGTGCAGGAGACGAACCTGGCCGCGTACGCGCACCAGGACGTGCCGTTCGAACAGCTCGTCGAGGCGCTCGCACCCGACCGCTCGCTGGCCCGGCACCCCCTGTTCCAGGTGATGCTGAGCTACCAGAACACGTTCCGCCAGGACGGTGTCAACGCGCTGAACGCGCTGCCCGGCCTCGAGGTCGCGCTGCTCGACGCGGACCCCGGCGGCGCGGAGTTCGACCTGTCCATCGACCTGGGCGAGAACTTCACGGCGGGCGGCGACCCCGCCGGCATGAACGGCGGAATCCGGATCAGCACCGACCTGTTCGACCCGGAGACCGCTCTGCTCCTCGTGGACCGCCTGTCCCAGGTGCTCGGTTCGGTGACCACCGACCCCTCCCGGCGCGTCGGCGACGTCGACGTGCTGCTGCCGGCCGAGCGAAGGCTGATCCTCGAGGAGCGCAACGACACGGCTCGTGCCGTGCCGGTCCGGCCGCTGCCGGACCTGTTCGCCGAACAGGTCCGGCTCGGTCCGGAACGGATCGCCGTCGAGCACGGCGCCGTGGCGCTCACCTACGCCGAACTCGACGCGCGGGCGTCGGAGATCGCCGGCCGCCTCGTCGCGGAAGGGGCCGGGCCGGAGACCGTGGTCGCGCTCTCGCTGCCGAGGTCCGCGGACCTGGTCGCGGCGGTGCTGGGCGTGCTCAAGACCGGTGCCGCCTACCTGCCGATCGACCAGGACACCCCGGCCGGCCGGGTGAGCACGATCCTGGAGGACGCCGAACCGGCGCTGACGATCACCCCCGAGTGGCTCGCGGAGAGCGGTGGGGCTCCCGCTCTCGCGGAAGTCCGGCACGATCCGCGACATCCCGCGTACGTGATCTACACGTCCGGGTCGACGGGCAGGCCCAAGGGCGTCGTCGTCTCGCACGTCGGCCTGTCGAGCCTCGCCGCCACGCAGATCGAGGGCTTCGGCGTCACCCCGGACAGCCGCGTGCTGCAGTTCGCGTCCATCGGCTTCGACGCGTCGGTCTCCGAGATCTGCATGGCGCTGCTGTCGGGCGCGACACTCGTCGTGCCCACCGCGGACGAACGCGAGCCGGGCGAGCCGCTGGCCCGCTTCCTGCGCGAGCGCGCCATCACGCACGCCACGATCCCGCCCGCCGCGCTCGCGGTGATGTCCCCGGACGACGTGCCGGCGGGCCTCGTGGTGGTCGTCGCCGGTGAGGCGTCGAACCCCGACCTGGTCGACCGCTGGGCGGCCGCGCACCCGATGTTCAACGCCTACGGCCCCACCGAGAACACCGTCGACGCGACCTGGAGCAGGCTGCGGCCCGGGGGCGAGGTGACGATCGGCACGCCGTCGGTCAACACGCGGGTGCACGTGCTCGACGACCGGCTGGTGCCGGTGCCGCGGGGAGTGCCCGGCGAGCTGTACCTCGCCGGGCACGGGCTGGCGCGCGGCTACCTGCGCCGGCCGGCGCTGACCGCGGAACGGTTCGTGGCGAACTCGTTCGGCGAGGGCAGGCTCTACCGCACCGGTGACGTCGTGCGCTGGGACCGCTCCGGCGAGCTCGAGTACCTCGGCCGCGCCGACGACCAGGTGAAGCTGCGCGGGTTCCGGATCGAACTGGGCGAGGTCGAGGCCGCTCTCGGCACGCACCCGCGGGTCCGGCAGTGCGTCGTGGTGGCGCGCGAGGACCGGGGCGAACGCCGGCTCGTCGCCTACGTCGTGGCGGACGGCGCCCCGCCGTCGGAGGCGGACCTGCGCTCGCACCTCGGGGCGTTGCTGCCCGCGCACATGGTGCCCGGCGCGTTCGTGTTCCTCGTGGCACTGCCGGTCGACCTGTCCGGCAAGGTGAAGCGGGCCGCATTGCCCGCGCCGGAGATCACCTCCGCTCGGGGGCGCGGACCGCGCGACCCGCGGGAGGAGATCCTCTGCGGGCTCTTCGCGGAGGTGCTCGGCCTCGCCTCGGTGGGGGTCGACGACAACTTCTTCCACCTCGGCGGGCACTCGCTGCTCGGCACCGCGCTGGTGGCGAAGCTCCGCACGGTGTTCGGCGTGGAGCTGACCATCCGCCAGCTCTTCAAGACGCCGACCGTCGCGGGACTCGCCGCCGTGGTGGGGGAGAGCGCCGGGACGACGCGGCCGCGCATCGGCTCGGTCGCGCGGCCCGGCCGGCTGCCGCTGTCGTTCGCACAGCTTCGGCTCTGGTTCCTCGACCGGCTGGAGGGACCGAGCGACACCTACACGATGTCGTTCGCCCTGCGGGTGTCCGGCGCGCTGGACCCGGACGCGCTGGGCCAGGCGGTCCGCGACGTCGTCGGACGCCACGAGGTGCTGCGCACCGTGCTGCGCGAGGACTCCGGGGGACCGCACCAGGTCGTCCTCGACGGACCGGACGTGCCGTTCTCCCTCGTGCGGGCCACGAAGGCCGAGCTGCCCGGACTGGTGTCCGCGGCCTGCGCCGTGCCGTTCGACCTGACCGCCGACGTCGTGCTGCGCACCCACCTGTTCGACCTGGGCGGTGAGCAGCTGCTGCTGTTCGTGCTGCACCACGTCGCCGGGGACGGCGCGTCGCTGCCCGTGCTCGCGAACGACGTCGCCAAGGCCTACGAGGCGCGGGCCGCGGGAGTGGCCCCGCAGTGGTCGCCGCTGCCCGCGCAGTACGCGGACTACGCGGTGTGGCAACGGGAACTGCTCGGGTCGGAGGACGACCCGGAGAGCCTCGCCGCACGCCAGGTCGCCCACTGGGCGGAGGTGCTGCGCGGGATTCCGGCGGAGCTGGAGATCCCGGCCGACCGGCCCCGCCCGGCGGTGCCGTCCTACCGGGGCGGGCGGGTCGAGTTCAGCGTGCCCGCCTCGGTGCGGGCGCGGATCGCGGACCTCGCGCGGTCGCTCGACGCCACCGAGTTCATGGTCGTGCAGGCCGCGCTCGCGGTGCTGCTCGGCCGGTTGAGCGGCGGGACGGACATCCCGATCGGCACGCCGGTCGCCGGCCGCACGGACGAGGGCGTCGAACGGCTCGTCGGGTTCTTCGTGAACTCGCTGGTGCTGCGCACCGACCTGTCCGGCGACCCGACGTTCGCCGAGCTGGTGGCGCGCGTGCGGGAGGGCGACCTCGCGGCGTTCGCGCACCAGGACGTGCCGTTCGAGCGCCTGGTCGAGGTGGTCGCGCCGGAGCGCGCGATGGCGCGGCACCCGCTGTTCCAGGTGATGCTGACGTTCGACAACTCCGACCAGGACGGCATCGCGGCGGCGCTGGGCGACCGGCTCGGCACGAAGATCACGCCCGAGGTCACCGACGCCGGTGTGGCGAAGTTCGACCTGCTCTTCGGCTTCGGCGAGCAGCGGGACGGCGGCCTGCGCGGAGCACTGCTCTACAGCACGGACCTCTACGACCGGGTCACCGCGCAGATCTTCACCGAGCGCCTGCTGCGGGTGCTCGACGCCATCGCGCCGGACGTGCCGATCTCGCGGATGGACGTGCTCGCGCTCGGTGAGCGCACACGGCTGCTGAAGTCGTGGAACGCCACCGCGCACCGCGTTCCGCGGACCACGCTCGCCGACCAGTTCTCGGCGCAGGTCCGCCGCACGCCGCGCGCACCCGCGCTGGTGTGCGGCGACACGACGCTGAGCTACGTGGAGCTGGAGCGCCGGGCCAACCGGCTCGCCCGGCTGCTCGTCTCGCGGGGCGCGGGCCCGGACACCGTGGTCGCCGTCGCGGCGCCCCGGTCGCTGGAACTGGTCGTCGCGCTGCTCGCCGTGCACAAGGCGGGCGCGGCGTACCTGCCGATCGACCCGTCGCACCCCGCCGAGCGCAACGCGTTCGTGCTCGCCGACGCCAGGCCGGCGTTGGTCGTCACGACCGCCGCGGCGCCGCTGGACGGCGCGCTGGTGCTGGACAGCCAGGCCGTGCGCGACGAGCTGATGGCGCAGGACGACTCCCCGGTGACGTCCGACCTGCTGCCGGAGAACGCGGCGTACGTGATCTACACGTCCGGGTCGACGGGGCGGCCCAAGGGCGTCGTCGTGCCGCACTCCGGCATCGTCAACCGGCTCGCGTGGATGCAGCACGAGTACCGCCTCACGAGCGTGGACCGCGTGCTGCAGAAGACGCCCGCCGGGTTCGACGTGTCGGTGTGGGAGTTCTTCTGGCCGCTGATCACCGGTGCCGTGCTCGTCGTCGCGAAGCCGGACGGGCACCGCGACCCGGCCTACCTCGCCGAGGTCGTCCGGCGGGAGCGGATCACCACGATCCACTTCGTGCCGTCGATGCTGCAGGCGTTCCTCGCGGAACCGGCCGCCGCGTCGTGCACCGGGCTGCGCCAGGTGATCTGCAGCGGTGAGGCGCTGTCCGGCGAGCTGCGCGCGCAGTTCGCCCGTGTGCTCGGCCGCGGGCTGCACAACCTCTACGGCCCCACGGAGGCGTCGGTCGACGTCACGTACTGGCCGTGCACCGAGGACACCGGTCTCGCTCCCGTGCCGATCGGCCGTCCGGTGTGGAACACCCAGGTCCACGTGCTGGACCGGTACCTGCAACCGGTGCCGCCGGGCGTGCGGGGGGAGCTGTACCTCGCGGGCGCGCAGCTGGCCCGCGGCTACTCGGGACGGCCGGGGCTCACCGCCGAACGGTTCGTCGCCTCGCCGTTCGGGGGCCGGATGTACCGGACCGGCGACCTCGCGCGCTGGAGCACCGGCGGGTACCTGGAGTACCTGGGGCGCACCGACGACCAGGTCAAGATCCGCGGTCAGCGGGTCGAGCTGGGCGAGGTCGAGTCGGCGTTGCTGCGCTCGCCCGCGGTGCGCGAGGCCGCGGTGAAGCAGGCGGGCGACGGACTCGTCGGCTACGTCGTGGGCACGGCGCCGGCGCGCGAATGGTTGCGCGAGGTGCTGCCCGACCACATGGTGCCCTCGGTGGTCGTGGAGCTGGACGCGTTGCCGTTGAGCGCCAACGGGAAGCTGGACCGCGGGGCACTGCCCGCACCGGAGGTGAAGGCCGGCACCGCCGCACCGCGGGACGCCCGCGAGGCGTTGCTGTGCCAGGTGTTCGCCGAGGTGCTGGGTGTGCCGTCGGTCGGCGTGGAGGACGACTTCTTCGCGCTGGGCGGGCATTCGCTGCTCGCCACGAGGCTGGCGAGCCGGCTGCGGACCGTGTTCGGCGTCGAGGTGCCGATCCGCAGCCTGTTCGAGCACACGACCGTCAGCGCGTTGTACGACGCGTTGCCGTCGGAGTCGTCGGAACGGACGGCGATCGTGCGGCGCGAACGGCCGGACCGCGTTCCGCTGTCCGCTGCGCAGCAACGGTTGTGGGTGCTGCACGAACTGCACGGGCCGAACCCCGGCTACAACATCGCGGCCGCGCTGCGGCTGTCCGGCGACCTCGACCCGGCCGCGCTCGAGCTGGCTCTGGGCGACGTGGTGTGGCGGCACGAGGCGCTGCGGACCGTGCTCGTCGCGGACGACGACGGCGCGCACCAGGTCGTGCTGCCCTCCGCCCGGCCCGTGCTCGGGGTCGCGGAGGTGACCGGGGAGCGGCTGGACGAGGAGCTCGTCGCCGCCGCCCGGTACGCGTTCGACATCACCGCCGAACTCCCCCTGCGGGCCACGGTGTTCACCACCGGCCCCGGCAGTCACGTGCTGCTGCTCCTGCTGCACCACGTCGCCGGCGACGGCTGGTCGTTGCCGGTGCTCGCGGGCGAGCTGACCGAGGCGTACGGCGCCTATCGCAGTGGTGGCGCGCCGCAGTGGCGGCCGTTGCCGGTGCAGTACGCGGACTACGCGCTGTGGCAACGGGACCTGCTCGGCTCGCAGGACGACCCGGCGAGCCTGGTCTCGCGCCAGCTCGCGTTCTGGGCGGACGCGGTGCGCGGCCTGCCCGCCGAACTGGCGCTGCCGGCGGACCGGGCCCGTCCCGCCGTGCCGTCCTACCGGGGCGGCCGGGTGGAGTTCGCGCTGCCCGCCGGGGTGCGCGACGGGATCACCGCGCTGGCCGGGACCGAGGACGTCACGCTGTTCATGGTCCTGCAGGCCGCGCTGGCCGTGCTGCTGTCACGGCTGGACGGCGGCACGGACGTCCCGATCGGCACGCCGGTCGCCGGCCGCACCGACGAGGCCGTGGAGGGCCTGATCGGGTTCTTCGTGAACTCGCTGGTGCTGCGCACCGACCTGAGCGGAGACCCGACGTTCCGCGCGCTGCTGGCACGGGTGCGGGAGACCGACCTGGCCGCGTTCGCGCACCAGGACGTGCCGTTCGAACGGCTGGTGGACGCGCTGGCACCGGAGCGGTCGCTGTCGCGGCACCCGCTGTTCCAGGTGATGCTGAACGTCGACGGCGCCGACCGGCGCACCGCGATGGAAGCCGTGCGCGGGCTTCCCGGCCTCGACGTGACGCGGTACGACCTGGACCTGGGCACGGCGAAGTTCGACCTGACGTTCAACGTCCGCGCGGACGACCTCGACGGTGAACTGGTCTACAGCACCGACCTGTTCGACCACGACACGGCGGCCTCCGTCGTGGAGCTGTTCGCCCGCTTGCTCGAGCGGCTGGTGGCCGAGCCGGACGAGGCGGTCTCCGCGGTCACCGCGGCCGCCGTCCCGAGCCTGCCGGTCGTCACCGACGTGCCGGAGCTGCCGTTGCCCGGCTTCTTCTCGCCGCGGCACCGGGAGAACGTGGCGGTCGAGTGCGGCGGGGTCTGCCTGACCTACGCCGAGCTCGACGCGCGGGCGAACCGGCTGGCGCACTGGCTGATCGGCCGGGGCGTCGGCGCGGAACAGCTGGTGGCACTGGAGTTCGGGCGCACCGCGGACGCGTTCGTCGCGATGCTCGGCGTGCTCAGGGCGGGGGCGGCGTACCTGCCGCTCGACCCGGAGCACCCGCGTGAGCGGACCGAGTTCATGCTCTCCGACGCCGGGCCCGCGCTGGTGCTGCGGGAGCTGCCGGACCTCGGACCGTTCCCCGCCACGGCACCGGAAGTCCACATCGGACTGGACCAGCCCGCGTACGTCATCTACACCTCCGGCACGACCGGGCGGCCCAAGGGCGTCGTCGTGACGCACCGCGGTTTCGGCAGCCTGCTGACGCTCGCCGCCGAGCACGGCGTGGACGCCGGGAGCCGGGTGCTGCAGTTCGCCTCGTTCAGCTTCGACGTGTCGGTGCTGGAGACGTGGACGGCCTGGTCGACCGGCGCGACGCTGGTGGTGCTGCCGGACCGCACGGACCTCGCGGACTTCGTCGCCCGGCACCGGATCACCTACGCGAAGCTGCCGGTGTCGGTGGTGGCGGCCCTGGACAAGGACGCCGACCTGCCCGTCACCACGCTCGTCGTGGGCGGCGAAGCGGTCTCGCAGGAGGTGGCGCGGCGCTGGTCCGGCGGGCGCACGACGATCAACGCGTACGGCCCGACCGAGACCACGGTCAACGTCGTGACGAGCGCCCCGCTGACCGGGCGGGAGATCCCGCCCATCGGCAGGCCGATCGCGAACGCCGGCGTGCACGTGCTGGACCGGTTCCTGCGGCCGGTGCCCGCGGGCGTGGCCGGGGAGCTGTACGTGTCCGGCCCGTCGCTGGCGCGCGGCTACCTCGGCAGGCCCGGCCTGACCGCGGAACGGTTCGTCGCCGCGCCGCACGGCCGCATGTACCGCACGGGAGACCTGGTCCGCTGGACCGCGTCCGGCGAACTGCGGTTCATCGGCCGCGCGGACGACCAGGTGAAGCTGCGCGGGTTCCGGATCGAGCCCGGCGAGGTCGAGGCGGTGCTGCGCGAGCAGGTCGAGCAGGCCGCGGTGGTCGTGCGCGACGGCAGGCTCGTCGCCTACGTCGTGGGCGGTGAACCCTCGCGGGAACGGCTCGCGCGCACGCTGCCCGGCTACCTCGTCCCGGCCGCGTTCGTGGTCCTGGACGCGTTGCCGCTCACCCCGAACGGCAAGCTCGACCGCGCCGCGCTGCCGGCACCGGAGTTCGCCGCGGCCGGGTTCCGCGAGGCCGGCGACGACGCCGAGGCGTTGCTCTGCACGCTCTTCGCCGAGGTGCTGCGGGTCGAGCGGGTGGGCGTCGACGACGGGTTCTTCGCGCTCGGCGGCGACAGCATCATGGCGATCGGTCTGGTGAGCAGGGCCCGCCGCGCGGGTCTGCGGTTCGCCGTCCGCGACGTGTTCGAGCAGCAGACCGTGGCCGCCCTGGCGTCGGTGGCGCAGGACGCGCGGCAGGCGGTGGTGCACGAGCCCGGGACCGGGGACCTGCCGCTGCTGCCGATCGTGCACCGGTTCGCCGGCCGCGGCGGGCCGATCGGG
Source organism: Lentzea sp. NPDC060358 (assembly GCF_042725365.1). Lineage (NCBI taxonomy): Bacteria > Bacillati > Actinomycetota > Actinomycetes > Pseudonocardiales > Pseudonocardiaceae > Lentzea > Lentzea sp. NPDC060358. The sequence continues at coordinate 17,764 of NZ_JBHXCW010000018.1, forward strand.
CACTTCAGCCAGTCGCACCTCGTGCGCGTGCCGGCCGAGGCCACCGAGGACCAGCTGCGCCAGGCGTTGCAGGCCGTGGTCGACCACCACGACGCGTTGCGGACACGGCTCGACACCACCGGCGGCTGGTCGTTGCACGTCGATCCGCCCGGTGCCGCCGTGGAGCTGCGGCGGGTGTCCGGTGCCGAAATCCGGGACGAGGCCGTCGCCGCGCGGCGCCGGCTCGACCCGCGGGCGGGGGCGGTGGTGCAGGCGGTCTGGTTCGAGGACCGGCGGCAGCTCCTGCTGGTGCTGCACCACCTCGTGGTCGACGCGGTGTCGTGGACGGTGCTGCTGCCCGACCTCGCCGAGGCCTGGCACGCGGTGGCGGCCGGTCTGGCACCGGACCTCGCCCCGGTCGCGACCTCGCTGCGGGGCTGGGCGAAGGCCCTCGCCGCGCAGGACCGCGTGGCCGAGCTGCCGGGCTGGATCGAGACCCTGGCACCGGAGCCGCTGCTGGGCTCGCGCGCGCTGGACGGCGACACGCGGGCCGAGTCGGCCAAGGTGTCGGTGACGCTGCCACCGCACCTCACCGACGCGCTGCTGACGTCCGTGCCGACGACGTTCGGTGCCGCGGTGGACGAACTGCTGCTCGCCGCGCTCGCCCAGGCCGTCGGCCGCACGGTGCTGGTGGACGTCGAACGGCACGGCCGGGAAGAGGAACTGGTGCCCGGCGCGGACCTCTCCCGCACCGTCGGCTGGTTCACCGCGGTTCACCCGCTGCGGCTGGAGTTCGCCTCCGACGTCGTCGCGCAGGTGGCACTGACCGGTGAGCAGGTGCGGGCACATCCGGACCGCGGGATCGGGTTCGGCGTGCTGCGCCACCTCGACGCGGACGCGGCCGCCGTGCTGGCACCGCTGGCCCGGCCGCAGATCACCCTGAACTACCTGGGCCGGGTCTTCGCGGCCGAGGAGTCCGACTGGTCGGTGGTGTCCGGTGTGGACACCGGGCCGGAGCACGACCCGGCCATGCCCCTGACGCACGTGCTGGAGATCAACGCCGCCGCCCGGCAGGGGGAGGACGGCGCGGAGCTCGTCGCCACCTGGACGTACGCGACCGGGGTGCTCGGCGAGGCGGAGGTGCGGGCGCTCGCCGGGAACTGGCTGGGCGCGCTCGCCGACCTGGTGGCCCGCGCCGGGCAGTCCCTCGACCACGAGATCGACGACTTCGAGGCAGAGCTCGAGAACGAATGGGAGACGTTGACGTGAGCCGACAGTCCCGAGTGGTGCAGGACGTCCTGCCGCTCTCGCCGTTGCAGGAGGGCTTGCTGTTCCACCACCGGCTCACGGGCGAGGGCACCGACCTCTACGTCGGCCAAGTCGTGATCGACCTCGCCGGCCCCGTCGACGTGCCGGCGCTGCGCCGGGCCGCGCAGGCGTTGCTGGAGCGCCACGACGGCCTGCGCGCCTGCTTCCGCCCGCGCAAGTCCGGGGAACTGGCGCAGCTCGTCGTGCGCTCGGTCCCGGCGGCGTGGCAGGAGGTGCGGGCCACGGCCGACGAGTCCGAGGAGCTGATCGAGGCGGAACGGCTGCGCCGGTTCGACCTGGCCACGCCACCGCTGCTGCGGTTCCTGCTGATCGCGACCGGGGACGGCCACCGGCTGGTCCTCACGTTCCACCACGTCGTCGTGGACGGCTGGTCGCTGCCCGTCCTGGTGCGCGAGCTCCTGGCCCTGTGCGGGCAGGAGGCGGCGCTGCCGAAGGCCCGGCCGTTCGGCGACTACCTGCGCTGGCTCGGCCGGCAGGACCGGGACGCGGCGCTGCGGGCGTGGCGGGACGCGCTGGGTGACGTCGGCGAGCCCACGCTCGTCGCGCCCGACGTCTCGCCGGAGGCCGTGCTGCCCGAGCAGGTGCACCGCGCACTGTCCGAAGAGGACACCTCGGCGCTGGTGGCGTGGGCGCGGTCGAACGGGCTGACGCTGAACACCGTCGTGCAGGGCGTCTGGGGCCTGGTGCTGGGCGGCTTCACCGGACGCGCCGATGTCGTCACCGGCAGCACGGTGTCCGGCCGGCCGCCGGAGCTCGACGGCGTCGAGTCGATGGTGGGCATGTTCATCAACACCGTGCCGCTGCGCGTGCGGACGAACCCGCGCGAGGAGCTGCTCGAACTGCTCCGGCGCCTGCAGTCCGAGCAGTCGGCGCTCCTGCCGCACCAGCACGTCGGGCTCACCGACAGCCAGGGCGGCCGCGAGCTGTTCGACACGCTCTACGCGTTCCAGAACTACCCGTCCAGCGGGTCCGCCGCGCAGGGCGGGCTCGCCGTCACCGCCGTCGCGGCGCGCGGCGGCGACGCCACGCACTACCCGCTGACGTTCATCGTCGGACCGGGCCGCACGCTGCGGTTCCACCTCGACCACCGGCCGGACGCGCTGGACACCCGGACCGTGGAGGCGCTGGCCGACCAGGTGCTGCGGCTCCTCTCCCAGGTCCCGCGGCTCGCGCACGTCCCGGTCGGCCGCATCGCGCTGCTCGGCGAGGAGGACCGCGCCGCCGTCCGGCGCCGGGGCGAAGGCCCCGGGGACGTGGCGCGCGTCGACGCGAGCATCCCGGAGCTGTTCGAGGCCCGGGTCCGGCGCGCCCCCGACGCCGTCGCCGTCGTCAGCGAGGGGACGGAACTGACCTACGGCGCGCTGGACGAGGCCGCGAACCGGGTGGCGCACGACCTGGCCGACCGCGGCATGGGACCGGGATCGGTGGTGGCGCTGCTGCTGCCGCGCGGGCCCGAGCTCGTGCCCGCCGTCCTCGGCGTGCTCAAGTCCGGGGCCGCGTACCTGCCCATCGACCCGGTGCAGCCGGTCGACCGCGTCCGCTACCTGCTGGGCGACGCGGACGCGGCGGTGCTCCTGACCGTCCGCGAGCAGGCGGACCGGCTGCCCGCGGACCTGCCGGCGGACGTGGTCGTGCTGGACGACCTGCCGGAGCACCTCCCCGTGACCGCCGTCGAGCGGGTGGTGCCGTTGCTGCCGCAGCACCCCGCGTACGTCATCTACACCTCGGGTTCCACCGGGGAGCCCAAGGGGGTCGTCGTCACGCACGAGAACGTCGTGCGGCTGATGACCGCGACCGAGCGGCACTTCGGGTTCGCCGAGACCGACGTCTGGACCCTGTTCCACAGCTACGCCTTCGACTTCTCGGTCTGGGAGCTGTGGGGGCCGCTGCTCCACGGCGGCAAGCTCGTCGTGGTGCCGCACGACGTCAGCCGTTCCCCCGGCGAGTTCCTCGAGCTGCTCGCCGAGCACCGGGTGACGTTCCTCAACCAGACCCCGTCGGCGTTCTACCAGCTGGCGCAGGCCGACGCCGAGAACCCCGGCCGCGCGCTCGCGCTGCGCCACGTCGTGTTCGGCGGCGAGGCGCTCGAACCCGCGCGCCTGGCCGGCTGGTACGCCCGGCACCCGGACGGCCCGCTGCTGTCCAACATGTACGGCATCACCGAGACGACCGTGCACGTCAGCCACCTGGCGCTGGACGCGACCGTGTCGCGCAGCCTGATCGGCGGCCCGATCGCCGACCTGTCCGCGTACGTGCTGGACCACGACCTGCGCCTGGTCGCCCCCGGTGTCACGGGCGAGCTGTACGTCGCGGGTGCCGGTCTGGCGCGGGGATACCTGAACCAGCCCGGCCGCACCTCCGCTCGATTCGTCGCGAACCCGTTCGGCACCGGCCGGCTCTACCGCACCGGTGACCTGGCGCGGTGGACGGACGACGGGCTCGAGTACCTGGGCCGGTCCGACCAGCAGGTGAAGGTCCGCGGGTTCCGCATCGAGCTGGGCGAGATCGAGGCGAAGATCGTCGCGCAGCCGGGGGTCGCCGACGCGGCCGTGGTGCTGCGGGAGATCACCGCGGGCGACGAGGGACTGGTCGCGTACGTCGTCGGTGACGTCGAGCCGGCGGCGTTGCGCGACCGGCTCGGTGACGCCCTGCCCGCCTACATGGTGCCCGCGGCGTTCGTCGTGCTGGACGCGTTGCCGTTGACGGTCAACGGAAAGCTCGACCGCGCCGCCCTGCCCGCACCGGACCGCACGACGAGTGCCCGCTCCCGTGCGGCGCGCACGCCGCGCGAGGAGATCCTCTGTGGACTCTTCGCCGAGGTGCTCGGGGTGGCCTCCGTCGGCGTGGACGACGACTTCTTCCTGCTGGGCGGGCATTCGCTGCTGGCGGTGCGGCTCGCCGGGCGCGTCCGCTCGACGCTGAAGGCCGAGGTGTCGATCCAGCAGATCTTCGGCAGCCCCACGCCCGCCGGCATCGCCGCGTGCCTGGACGGTGCCGGCGAGGCCCGTGCCGGCGTCGTGGCCGTGCCGAGGCCCGCCGAGGTCCCGCTGTCGTCGGGGCAGCGGAGGCTGTGGTTCCTGCACCGCTTCGAGGAGCCGAACGCCGTCTACAACCTGCCGATGGCGCTGCGCGTGTCCGGGCGGCTCGACGCCGACCGGCTGCGGCAAGCGCTTGCGGGCGTCGTCGCGCGGCACGAGGTGCTGCGGACGGTCTACGCGGAGGGCACCGGAGGGCCGGTCCAGGTCGTGCTCCCGGACGCCGTCGCGGCGCTGGACGTGGTCCCGTGCCACGAGGACGAGCTCGCCGACCGCCTCGCGGAGGCGTCCGGGCACGTGTTCGACCTGGGCGCCGAGTGCCCGGTGCGGGTGACGGTGTTCGAGACCGGGGCCGAGTCGGTGGTGCTGGTGCTGCTGCACCACATCGCGGGCGACGGCTGGTCGGTCTCGCTGCTGCTGCGGGAGCTCGGTGAGCTCTACGCCGGCCGGGCGCTGCCGGAGCTGGAGGTGCAGTACGCGGACTACGCGCTGTGGCAGGCGGAGGTGCTCGGCGCCGAGGGCGACGACGACAGCCCGGCCGCCCGTCAGCTCGGCTACTGGCGTGCCCGGCTGGCCGGGCTGCCCACCCAGCTCGAGCTGCCGACCGACCGGCCGCGCCCGGCGGTGGCGTCCTACCGCGGCGACCGCGTCGAGTTCGACGTCCCTCCCGAGCTGCACGCCGGGTTGACCGCCCTCGCCCGCGGCACGGGCACGAGCGTGTTCATGGTCGTGCAGGCCGCGCTGGCGGTCCTGCTGTCCCGCATGGGCGGCGGCACGGACGTCCCGATCGGCACGCCCGTCGCGGGCCGCGTCGACGAGGCGGTCGAGGGCCTGGTCGGGTTCTTCGTGAACTCGCTCGTGCTGCGCACGGACGTCTCCGGCGACCCCGCGTTCTCCGAGCTGCTGGGCCGGGTGCGCGACGCCGACCTGGAGGCGTACGCGAACCAGGACGTGTCGTTCGAACGGCTCGTCGAGGTGCTGAACCCGGAGCGGTCGCTGAGCAGGCACCCGTTGTTCCAGGTGATGCTCACGTTCGACAACGCGGGCCTCGGGCTGACCGCGGACGAGCTCGGCGGGCTGTTCGGCGCGCGGGTCGCGCCGCAGCCGGTGCGCGCGGCGGCGGCCAAGTTCGACCTGCTCTTCACCTTCGGCGACCGCGGCGACGGACTGCGGGGCGCGCTGCTCTACAGCACCGACCTGTTCGAGGCCGCCACCGCGCGGAACCTCACCGCACGGCTGCTGCGGGTGCTGGAGAGCGTCGTCGCCGCGCCGGGCCGCAAGGTCGCCGAGATCGACGTGCTGCTGCCCGCCGACCGGTTCGCCGAGTGGAACGACACCTCCGCCGACGTGCCCTCGACGACGTTGGCCGAGCTGTTCCGCGAGCAGGTCCGCCGCACCCCGGACGCGCAGGCGCTGGTGTTCGAGGACGAGTCCCTGTCCTACGCGGAGCTCGACGACCGGGCCACCCGGCTCGCCCGCGTGCTCGTCCGGCACGGCGCCGGACCCGGCGGGCTGGTCGCGGTGTCGCTGCCGCGCTCGACCGGCCTCGTCGTGGCGCTGCTCGCCGTGCACAAGGCGGGCGCGGCCTACGTGCCGGTCGACCCCGGCTACCCGGCGGAGCGGATCGCGCACGTCCTGGAGGACTCACGGCCTTCGCTGGTGCTGACCGGGGAGTTCCTCGACGGGCTCGACCTCTCGGCCGAGGACCCGGCACCGTTCGACTCCGGCCTGCTGCCGGCGCACCCGGCGTACGTGATCTACACGTCCGGTTCGACCGGCAAGCCGAAGGGCGCGGTGATCCCGCACGCGGGCATCGTCAACCGCCTGCTGTGGATGCAGCACGAGTACGGCCTCACCGCCGACGACCGGGTGCTGCAGAAGACCCCGGCCGGGTTCGACGTGTCGGTGTGGGAGTTCTTCTGGCCGCTGGTCACCGGGGCCACCCTGGTGGTGGCGAAGCCGGACGGCCACCGCGACCCCGCCTACCTCGCCGGGCTGATCCGGCGCGAGCGGATCACGACCGTCCACTTCGTCCCGTCGATGCTGCAGGAGTTCCTGGCGGAGCCCTCGGCCGCGCTCTGCACCGGGCTGCGCCGGGTGATCTGCAGCGGTGAGGCGCTGCCCGGCTCGGCGCGCCGCCGGTTCGCCGAGCTGCTGCCCGCCGGGCTGCACAACCTCTACGGCCCGACGGAGGCCTCCGTCGACGTCACGCACTGGGAGTGCGTGGACGGCGAGGACGCGGTCGTGCCGATCGGCCGGCCGGTCTGGAACACGCGGGTGCACGTGCTGGACCGCTTCCTGCGCCCGGTGCCCGCCGGCGTCCCCGGCGAGCTGTACCTCGCGGGCGTCCAGCTCGCGGACGCCTACCTGAACCGTCCTTCCCTGACCGCGCAACGCTTCGTGGCCGGTCCCGGGGGACGGATGTACCGCACCGGCGACCTGGCGCGCTGGAACCCGCGGGGCTACCTGGAGTTCCTCGGCCGCACCGACGACCAGGTCAAGATCCGCGGGTTCCGGGTCGAGCTCGGCGAGGTCGAGTCGGTGCTCGCGAGCCACCCGGCGGTGGACCACGTCGCCGTGCTCGCGCGGGAACTGCGGCCCGGCGACCTGACGCTCGTCGCGTACGTCGTGGGCGCCGCGGACTTCGCCGGCCTGCGGGAGCACGCGAGCACGTCGCTGCCGGAGCACATGGTGCCGTGGACGTTCGTGCGGATGGACGCGCTCCCGGTGTCGGCGCACGGCAAGCTCGACCGCGGGGCGCTGCCGCTGCCCGAGGCGCCGGCCGGTGGCGGACGGGCGCCGCGCACCACCCGCGAACGCGAGCTGTGCGCGTTGTTCGCGGAGGTCCTCGGGGTGTCCGGGGTCGGCGCGGACGACAACTTCTTCGAACGCGGCGGGCACTCGCTGCTGGTGGCCCGGCTGGTGAGCCGCATCCGGCAGGACCTGGGCGCCGGGCTCACGATGCGGCAGGTCTTCGAGGCGCCGACGCCGGAGTCGCTGGCGCGCACGATCGGGCCGTCCGCGCGCCGGCTGGAGCTGACCGCCGACCAGCGGCGGCTGTGGCTGCTGCACAACCTGCAGGAGAGCTCCGCGCTCTACAACGTGCCGGAAGCGGTGCGGCTGCGCGGAAAGCTCGACCTCGCGCGGTTGCGCGGCGCGCTGAGCGCCGTCGTGGCGGCCACCCCGGCGCTGCGCACGTTGCTCGTGGACGAGACGCACGCGCTGCTGCTGGACGAGTTCGAGCTGGAGATCGCCGAACTGGCGGAGCTGGAGGACTTCGCGCTGCGGCCGTTCGACCTGACGGCCGAGATCCCGGTGCGGGCCGGGCTGCACCGGCTCGCGGACGACGACCACGTGCTGCTGCTGGTGATGCACCACAGCGCGGGCCGCGGCTGGTCGTCGTTCGGCGACCAGCTCGCCGCCGCCTACCGGGGCGAACCGGTGCGGGCGACCGCCGTCACGCCCGCCACGGGGGAGTCCGCCGAGCACTGGCGGCGGGTGCTGGCGGACCTGCCGGACGAGGTGAGCCCGCCGGCCGACCGGCCGCGCCCGCCCGTGGCCGCGCACCGGGGTGACGCGATCGACTTCGACCTGCCGCAGGGCACCGGGTTCGCCGAGGTGCACGCCGCGGTGCTGACCGTGCTGCACCGCCTCGGCGCCGGCACGGACCTCGTGCTCGGCACGCCGGTGGAGGGCCGCGCGGACGACGCGCTGGTGCTGCGGACCGACGTCGAGGGCGTCACGACGTTCGACGAGCTGGTGGCGCGCGCGGCCGAGACGCTGCGGACCGCCCGTGAGCACCAGGACGTGCCGTTCGAGCAGCTGGTCGAGCTGGCCGGCGCGGTGCGTTCGCGGGCCCGGCACCCGTTGTTCCAGGTGGTGCTGTCCGCCGCCGGCGACCTCTCGTTCGACGGCCTGGAGGCCACGCGGTACCCGGTGCACACCGGCACGTCCCGCTTCGACCTGCACCTGACCGTGCGGTCCGGCTGTGCGACGCTCGAGTTCAGCACCGACCTGTTCGACCGCGCCACCGCGCAGTCCTTTGTGGACAGACTGCGGACGGTGCTCGCCGAACGGGGTGAGCTGGCCGCCATCGAGCTGCTGACCGAGGACGAACGCCACCACCTGGTGGAGACGGTCAACGCCACGGCCGTGACCGTCGAGGCCGGGTCGGTCGTCGAGTGGTTCGAGGACACCGCCGCCCGTCAGCCCGACGCGCTCGCGGTGATCGGCCGCGGCGACTCGCTGACCTACCGCGAACTGGACGAGCGGGCCAACGGGCTCGCCCACTGGCTCGCCGGCCGGGGCGCGGGGCCCGAGGACCTGGTGGCGCTCGCGCTGCCGAAGTCCGAGCAGACCGTCGTCGCCGTGCTGGGCGTGCTGAAGTCCGGTGCCGCGTACCTGCCGCTGGAGCTCGGCCACCCGGCCGAGCGGCGGCAGGCGGTGCTGGACGACGCCAGGCCGGCGTTCACCGTGACGCCGGAGGACCTCGCGGCCGTCGAACCCCGGGCGGACGCCCCGCGGGTGGCGTGCCGGGGAGAGCACCCGGCGTACGTGGTCTACACGTCCGGTTCGACGGGCAGGCCGAAGGGCGTCGTGATCTCCCGGCACGCGTTGCTCAACGCGATGACGGCGTTCGCGCCCGTCTTCGGCCTGAGCCCGCGCGACCGGATGGTCGCGGTCGCGCCCGTCGGGTTCGACATGGCCAAGCCCGAGCTGTTCCTCGCCGTGCTGTCCGGCGCGGTCCTGGTCGTCCCGGACGCCGGCGAGAGCCGCGACCCGGCGGTGCTGCGCGCACTCCTGCGCGACGCCACCGTGCTGCAGGCGACGCCGAGCCTGTGGCAGGCGCTGCTGGGCGAGGTGGAGCCCGGCGAGCTGGCCGGGATCCGGGCGTTCATCGGGGCGGAGGCCCTGCCGGTCGACCTGATGCGCCGGCTGCGTGCCGAGGTGCCGTCGCTGACGAACCTCTACGGCCCCACCGAGACCACGGTCTGGTCGACGTCCTCGGAGATCGGCGTGGACACGCCCGCGCCGGCGATCGGCCGCCCGCTGGCCAACACGCAGGTCTACGTGCTCGACCCCGCGCTGCGGCTGGTGCCGCCGGGTGTGCCCGGGGAGCTCTACATCTCCGGTGACGGTGTCGCGCGCGGTTACCTCAACCGGCCGGGGCTGTCGGCGGAGCGGTTCGTCGCCAACCCGTTCGGGGCCGGGCGGATGTACCGCACCGGTGACCTGGTGAGCTGGACCGCCGACGGGGAGCTGCGGTTCCTCGGCCGGGCCGACCACCAGGTGAAGGTGCGCGGCTTCCGCATCGAGCTGGGCGAGGTCGAGGCCGCGCTGGCCGCGCAGCCCGGGGTGCGGCAGAGCGTCGTGCTGGCCCGCGAGGACCGGCCCGGCGACGTGCGGCTGGTGGCCTACGTGGTCGGCGAGCACGACGTGGCCGGCCTGCGCTCGGTGCTGCCGGACTACATGGTGCCGTCGGCGTTCGTGCAGCTGGAGTCGTTGCCGCTCAACGTGAACGGCAAGATCGACCGCAAGGCGCTGCCCGCGCCGGAGTACGGCTCGACGGCCGGCCGCGCGCCGCGCACCCCCGCCGAGGAGATCCTCTGCGGCCTCTTCGCCGAGGTGCTCGGTGCCGCCGCGGTGAGCCCGGACGACAGCTTCTTCGAACTGGGCGGGCACTCGCTGCTCGCCGTCCAGCTGCTCAGCCGGATCCGGTCGACGCTGAACGCGGAGATCTCGGTGCGGCAGCTGTTCGAGACGCCGACCGTCGCCGGGGTCGCGGAGGCGGTGCGGTACGCCGAGACCGGACGCGTGGGCGTGCGGCCGGTCGTGCCGCGGCCGGAGCGGGTGCCGCTGTCGTTCGTGCAGCAGCGGTTGTGGTTCATGAACCGCGTCGAGGGCGCGAGCGCGACCTACAACATCCCGCTGACGCTGCGGCTCTCCGGCGAGCTCGACGTGGCGGCGCTGCGGCAGGCGCTCGGCGACGTCGTGGAACGGCACGAGCCGTTGCGCACGGTCTTCGCCGAGGACCGCGAAGGCGCCTACCAGGTCGTGCTCGACGCGGCCGAACCGCCGCTGCTGGTCGTGCCCGCGACCGAGGAGACCCTGCAGGCGCAGCGGGCCGAGGCCGCCCGGTACGCGTTCGACCTCGCCGCCGAGATCCCGGTCCGGTCGTGGCTCTTCGACCTGGGCGGCGGGGAACGGCTGCTCCTCGTGCTGATCCACCACATCGCCGGGGACGGCTGGTCGATGCCGGTGCTCGTGCGCGACCTCGCGAAGGCCTACGCCGCCCGCAAGGCCGGTGGCACTCCACAGTGGACTCCGCTGCCGGTGACGTACGCGGACTACACCCTGTGGCAGCGCGACCAGCTCGACGGCGGTGCCATCTCCGACCAGCTCGGCTACTGGACCGGGGCGCTCGCCGGTCTGCCGGCCGAACTGCAGCTGCCGCTCGACCGGCCGCGTCCCGCCGTGCCGACCTACGAGGGCGGGCGGATCGAGTTCGCGCTCTCACCCGAGCTGCACGCGGGGCTGCTGAAGCTCGCGCGGCGGAGCAGGGCGAGCCTGTTCATGGTGGCGCAGGCCGCGGTCGCGACGGTGCTGACCCGGCTCGGCGGCGGCACGGACGTCCCGATCGGCTCACCGGTCGCGGGCCGCACCGACGCCGCGACCGACGACCTGGTCGGCCTCTTCATCAACACCCTGGTGCTGCGCACCGACACCTCCGGCGACCCGACGGTGGCCGAGCTGGTCGGCCGCGTGCGGGAGACCGACCTGGCCGCGTACGCGAACCAGGACGTGCCCTTCGAACGGCTGGTGGAGGCGCTCAACCCCGAGCGCTCGCTCGCGCGGCAACCGCTGTGCCAGACCGTGCTCACGGTCGACAGCACCGACCAGCAGTCCGCGACCGCCGAGGTCGAGGAACTGCTCGGCGTCACGATCACGCCCGGCACCACGGAGACCGGCGTCGCCCGCACCGACCTGCTGTTCGGACTCGCCGAGAAGCGCGGGGAGAACGGCGCTCCGGCCGGGGTGCGCGGCGCGGTGCTCTACAGCGCCGACCTGTTCGACGAGGAGACCGCACAGAGCGTGGTCCGCCGGTTCGTGCTGGTCCTCGAGGCGATGGCGGCCGACCCCGGCCGCCGGATCTCCGAGATCGACGTGCTGGACCCGGCTGAGCGCCGCCGGATGCTGGTGGAGTGGAACGACACCGGCCACGAGGTCGTGCCCGCGACGCTGCCGGAGCTGTTCGCCCGGCAGGCCGCCCGCACGCCCGGTGCGCTCGCGCTGGTCGAGGGCGGCACCGAGGTGACCTACGCCGAACTGGGCGAGCGCGTCCGCCGGTTCGCGTCCGTGCTGGCCGGTCGCGGCGTCGGCAGGGGATCGCTGGTCGCGATCGTCCTGCCGCGCTCGGTCGACCTCGTGGTCGCGATCCTGGCCGTGGTGCACGCCGGCGCGGCGTACGTGCCGATCGAGCCCGACCACCCGGCCGAGCGCATCCGCTTCACGTTCGACGACGCGCGGCCCGCGCTGGTGATCACGACTCCGGACGCGGTGCTGCCGGCCGGGCCGGAGCGGATCCACGTGGTGGGCGGGGGAGACGCGGAGTTCTGCACGCCGGAGCTGTCGCCGCTCGACCCCGTGTACGTGATCTACACCTCCGGCTCGACGGGACGGCCCAAGGGCGTCGTGGTCGAGCACGGGCCGCTGAACCTCTACCTGTCCTACGTGGCCGAGAACTACCCGAGCGTCGCCGGGCGCACGTTGCTGCACTCGCCGGTCGCGTTCGACCTCACGGTCACGTCGCTGCTCGCCCCGCTCGTCACGGGCGGGTGCGTGCAGGTCGCGCCGCTGGCCGAGGAGGCCGAGGTGCGGCGGCCGACGTTCCTCAAGGTCACGCCCGCGCACATGTCCCTGCTGCTGGCGCTGCCCGACGACTTCTCGCCGACCGGCGAGCTCGTCGTCGGCGGCGAGGCGCTGATGAGCGAGGTCGTGCGGCAGTGGCTCGCCCGCAACCCCGGTGCCACCGTGGTCAACGAGGGCGGCGCGACCGAGGCGACCGTCGGCTGCATCGTCGAACGCGTGCGGGCCGGCGACCCGATGGCACCCGGTGAGGTCCCGGTCGGCCGCGGTACCTGGAACACGCAGATCTACGTGCTGGACGACGCCCTGCAGCCCGTCCCGCCACGGGTGCGCGGCGAGCTCTACATCGCGGGCGGCATGCTGGCGCAGGGGTACCTGAACCGGCCGGGCCTGACCGCGTCCCGGTTCGTCGCCAACCCGTTCGGCACCGGCAGGCTCTACCGCACCGGCGACTGGGCGCGCTGGAACGACGACGGCCGGCTGCTGTACCTCGGCCGGGTCGACGACCAGGTCAAGGTGCGCGGCTACCGGGTGGAGCTGGGCGAGGTCGAGACCGCCGTGCTGTCCGCGCGCGGTGTCGCCCGCGCCACGGTGGTCGTCCGCGAGGACAACCCCGGCGACCGCAGGCTCACCGCCTACGTCGTGCCGCGGGCCGGCGTCCCCGTCGACCCGCAGGCGATCAGGGACGAGGTCTCGCTCTCGCTGCCGGAGTACATGGTCCCCGCGGCGGTGCTGGTGCTCGACGACCTGCCGCTGACCGGGAACGGCAAGGTGGACCGGTCCGCGCTGCCCGCACCCGACTGGGGCGCGGCCGCGGGTGGCCGGGCCCCGCGCACCCCGCGCGAGGTCGTCCTCTGCGGGCTGTTCGCCGAAGTGCTCGGTGTGGCCGAGATCGGCGCCGACGACGACTTCTTCGCATTGGGCGGGCATTCGCTGCTGGTCACGAAACTGGTCAGCCGGGTCCGCGAGGCGCTGTCGGCGGAGGTGTCGATCCGCCAGCTGTTCGAGACGCCCACCGTCGCCGGTCTCGCCACCGCGCTCGACGGTGCGCAGGACGCGCGGGCCGGGGTCAGGGCGATCACGCCGCGGCCGGAGCGGCTGCCGTTGTCCTACGCGCAGCAACGCCTGTGGTTCATGCACAAGCTCGAAGGACCGTCGCCCACCTACAACATCCGCGGGGCCATGCGGATGGAGGGCGAGCTGGACCGCGACGCGCTGCGGCAGGCGCTGGTGGACGTGGTGACCCGGCACGAGACGCTGCGGACGCTCTTCGGCGAGGACACCGACGGCCCGTTCCAGCGCGTGCTGCCCGAGGCGCGTCCCGGGCTGACGGTGGTGCACACGACCGAGGACGAGCTGCTGGAGAAGCTCGACCTGGCGTCGCAGCACGGGTTCGACCTGGCGGCGGAACTGCCGGTGCGCGCGGTGCTGTTCGTCACCGGGCCACGCAGCCACGTGCTGTTGCTGCTGCTGCACCACATCGCGGGCGACGGCTGGTCCGGCCCGCTGCTCAGCCGCGACCTGACGACGGCGTACGCGGCCCGCGCCGCCGGAGAAGCTCCACAGTGGACCGCGCTGCCGGTGCAGTACGCGGACTACACGCTGTGGCAACGAGAGGTCCTGGGTGACGAGGACGACCCGGACAGCACGATCGCGAAGCAGCTCGCGCACTGGAAGGAAGCGCTGCACGGGCTGCCGTCCGAACTGACGCTGCCCTTCGACCGCCCGCGCCCCGCGGTCGCGAGCTACCGGGGCGGCACGCTGGAGTTCGACGTCCCGGACGAGCTGTACGCGGCCCTGACCGACGTGGCGCGGCAGAGCGGCGCGACGCTGTTCATGGTGGTGCAGGCCGCGCTGGCGACGTTGCTGAGCAGGCTCGGCGCCGGCACGGACATCCCGCTGGGCTCGCCGATCGCGGGCCGCACGGACGAGGCGCTGGCCGGGCTGGTCGGGTTCTTCGTGAACACGCTGGTGCTGCGCACGGACGTCTCCGGCGACCCGGCGTTCACCGAGCTGGTCGGGCGGGTCCGCGATGTCGACCTGGGCGCGTACGCGAGCCAGGACGTGCCGTTCGAACGGCTCGTGGAGGTGCTCAACCCGGAGCGGTCGCTGTCGCGGCACCCGTTGTTCCAGGTCACGTTGTCGCTCAACAACGTCGACCGGGCGGTCGACGTCTCCTCGTCGCCGACCGGCCTCGACGTGCGCGGCCTCGTGGTGGACGACGACACCGCCAAGGTCGACCTCGGCGTGTACCTGCAGGAGGCGAACGGCAGGCTGACCGGCGCGATCGAGTTCGCCACCGACCTCTTCGACGCCACGACCGCGCGGTCTCTCGCGGAGCGGTTCGTGCTGGTGCTGGAGGCGGTCGCGGCCGACCCGTCGATCCGGGTCGGTGAGATCGACGTCCTGACGGCGGCGGAACGGCACCGCCTCCTGGTCGAGCGCAACGACACCGCGCTGCCGCTGCCGGTGTGGTCGTTCGCGGAGATGGTCCAGCACCAGGTCTCCCGCACCCCGGACGCGGTCGCGGTCGAGTTCGAGGGCGTCAGCCTGACCTACGGGGAGCTGAACCAGCGCGCGAACCGGCTGGCGCACCTGCTGATCGAGCGCGGCACCGGGCCGGAGTCCCTGGTGGCGCTGGCGATGCCGCGTTCGGAGGAGTGGATCACCTCGATGCTCGCGGTGGTCAAGGCGGGGGCGGCGTACCTGCCGCTCGACGCGGGCCAGAACGAGGAACGGATCCGGCAGGTCCTGGCCGACGCCCGGCCGTCGGTCGTGCTGGCGGACAAGGACTCCCTCGGCGGGCTGGAACAGCTCGTCAGCGAGCCGCTGCTGGTCGTCGACGACAACGACACGGTCGCCGAGACCGAGACCATGTCCTGCTTCAACCCGCCGGTGCGGGCGACGCGCGACAGCCTGGCGTACGTGATCTACACGTCCGGCTCCACCGGGCGGCCCAAGGGCGTGGCGGTCGGCAACTCCGGCCTCGCGAGCATGCTGCGCAGCCACGTCGACAAGCTCGGCATGACGCCGGGTGCCCGCGCGTTGCAGCTGCTCTCGCTGAGCTTCGACGCGAGCGTCGCCGACGTCGGCAGGACGCTCGTGTCCGGCGGGACGCTGGTCCTCGGGCCGCCGGCGCGCGAGCTCGACGGCCGGCAGCTCACCGAGCTGATCACCGACCGCGGGATCACGCACCTGATGCTGCCGCCCCCGCTGCTGGCGACGATCGACGCCGACGACGTGCCCTCGGTGCGGTCGGTCTGCTCCGGCGGCGAGGCGATGACGCCGGAGCTCGCGCGGCAGTGGACCCGCGGCGGCCGCAGGCTCGTGATCGGGTACGGCCCGACCGAGACGACGGTCGCGCCGACGATGACGCAGCCGCTGGGCGTGGACGAGGCTCCGCACATCGGGCGGCCGGTGCCGAACACGCGGGCCTACGTGCTCGACGAACGGCTGCGGCTGGTCCCGGACGGCATGACCGGGGAGCTGTACCTCGCGGGCCACGGCCTGGCCCGCGGGTACGTCGCGCAGCCGGGGATGACCGCGGAACGGTTCGTCGCCTCGCCGTTCGGCGGGCGGCTGTACCGGACCGGCGACCTGGTGCGCTGGAACCGCGGCGGCAACCTGGAGTTCGTCGGCCGGGCCGACGACCAGGTGAAGATCCGCGGGTTCCGGATCGAGCTGGGCGAGGTGCGGGCGGTGCTCGCGGCCGGCCGGGACGTCGAGCAGGTCGCGGTCGTCGTGCGGGAGGACCGGCCCGGCGACCGGCGGCTGGTCGCGTACGCAGTGGCGGCGGACGGTGCCGTGCTCGCGCCGGAGGACCTGAGGCGCCGTGCGGCGGCGACGCTGCCGGACTACATGGTGCCCTCCGCGTTCGTCGTGCTGCCCGAACTCCCGTTGAACGCTAACCACAAGGTCGACGTGAAGGCCCTGCCCGCGCCGGACTACGCGTCGTCGTCCTCCGGCCGGCTGCCGCGTACGCCGCGCGAGGAGGTGCTCTGCGAGCTGTTCGCGTCGGTGCTCGGCGTGGACCGCGTCGGCGCCGACGACAGCTTCTTCGAGCTGGGCGGTCACTCGCTGCTCGCGACGAGGCTGGTCAGCCGGATCTCCGTGACGCTCGGCGGTGACCTGGGCATCCGCCAGGTCTTCGAGTCGCCGACGGTCGCCGGGCTCGCCCGTGCGCTCGAGTCCGGGCGCGGCACGAGGCCGCGGATCCGCCGCGGGACGGCAGACGGCGACCTGCCGTTGTCGTTCGGGCAGCGGCGGTTGTGGTTCGTGAACCAGATCGAGGGACCGAACGCCACCTACAACATGCGGCTGGCGTTGCGGCTGAACGGTTCGCTCGACCGTGCCGCGCTCGCCGCCGCACTGTCCGATGTGGCCGCACGGCACGAGTCGCTGCGCACGGTCTTCAGCGAGACCGACCGCGGTCCGGTGCAGGTCGTGCTGCCGGAGTCCCCGTTGCGGCTGGAGGTCGTCGAGGCGGACGACCTCGACGAGCAGGTGCGCCTGGCCGCGTCGCGCGGGTTCGACCTGGCGGCAGAACCGCCGGTGCGGGCGTGGCTGTTCGCCTCCGGCCCCGAGTCGCACGTGTTCCTGCTGTCGGTGCACCACGTGCTGGCCGACGGCTGGTCGATGTCCGTGCTGTCGCGGGACCTCGTCGAGGCCTACACCGCGCGGTGCGCCGGCGCGGCACCGGAGTTCGCGCCGCTCGGCCTGCGGTACGCGGACTACGCGGTGTGGCAGCGGGAGGCGCTGGGGTCGGAGGACGACCCGGGCAGCGTGATCTCCGGGCAGCTCGCGCACTGGACGGCACGGCTCGCCGGCCTGCCGGCCGAGCTGCGGCTGCCCGCGGACCGGCCGCGGCCCGCGACGGCGTCGCACCGGGGAGCCCAGGTGCACTTCACCCTGCCCGCCGAGGTGCACGCCGGCCTCGCGGCGCTGGGGAAGTCCAGCGGTGCCAGCATGTTCATGGTGCTGCAGGCCGCGGTGGCGGCGGTGCTGAACCGGTTCGGCGCGGGCGTGGACGTGCCGATCGGCACGGTCGTGGCGGGCCGCACCGACGACGCCCTGACCGGCCTGGTCGGGTTCTTCCTCAACACCCTGGTGCTGCGGACCGACCTCTCGGGCGACCCGTCGTTCGCCGACCTGGTGGCGCGGGTGCGCGAGACGGACCTCGACGCCTTCGACCACCAGGAGCTGCCGTTCGAACGGCTGGTGGACGCGGTGTCGCCGGAACGCTCGCTGTCGCGGCACCCGCTGTTCCAGGTGTTGCTGTCGCTCAACAACACCGCGGACCCGGCCACGGCCGTGCCCGCCCTGCCGGGCGTCGAGGTGGCGCCGTACGAGGCGTCGCTCGGGGTGGCGAAGTTCGACCTGATGTTCGCGTTCGACGAGCTGGCAGGGGGAGGCGTCGCGGGCACCGTCGAGTACGCGGCCGACCTGTTCGACCCCGCGACGGCCCGGCGGATCGCCGACGGGGTCGGACTCGTCGCCGCCGCGGTGGCCGCCGACCCGTCGACCGCGCTCAGCGCGCTGGACGTGCTGGACCCCGGTGTGCGCTCCCGGCTCGAGAAGAGCCCGGACGCCGTGCCCGGCGCGACCGTGCTCGACCTGGTCGCCGCACAGGTGGCGCGCACTCCGGACGCGATTGCCGTGTCCGGTGCGGTCGAGCTGACCTACGCGGAGCTCGACGCCGCCGCGAACGCGTTCGCCCGGCGGGTGCTGGCCGAGGGGGCCCGGCCCGACCGGCCGGTGGCGTTGCTGCTGCCGCGTTCGGCCGAGTACGTCGTGGCGGTGCTGGGCGTGCTCAAGGCCGGGTCCGCCTACCTCCCGGTGGACGTCGGCGCGCCGGAGGACCGCGTGCGGCGGATCCTCGCCGCCGCGGCACCGGACGTCGTGGTCCGCGAGGTCGACGTGACCGCCGAGGCGGCGGCACCGGACGTCGCGGTGTTCCCGGACCAGCTGGCGTGCCTCATGTTCACGTCGGGCTCGACCGGGGAGCCCAAGGGGGTCGGGGTCCGGCACCGCGACATCGCCGCGCTGGCGGTGGAGTCCGGGTTCGGCACCAGGCCGGACGTCGTCCCGCTGCACTCGCACGTCGCGTTCGACGCGTCGACCTACGAGCTGTGGATGCCGCTGACCCGCGGCGGCCGGATCGTGGTGGTGCCGGGCGACCTCGACGCCGCCGCGATCGAACGCCAGGGCATCACGGCGCTGTGGCTCACGGCGGGCCTGTTCCGCGTGCTGGCGCAGGAGTCCCCGCACTGCCTGCGCGGGGTGCGGGAGGTGTGGACCGGCGGTGACGTCGTTCCCGCCGCCGCCGTCCGGGCCGTGCGCGAGGCGTGCCCCGGCATCACGGTCGTCGACGGCTACGGGCCGACGGAGACCACGACGTTCGCCTCGTCGTTCCGCATCGGACCGGACGACGTCGTGCCGGACCGGATCCCGATCGGCCGGCCGCTCGACGGCATGGCCGCGTACGTGCTGGACGGCTCGCTGCGCGTGGTGCCGATCGGTGTCGTCGGCGAGCTGTACGTCGCGGGTGCCGGTCTCGCCCGGGGCTACGTGGGCGATCCGGCCGCCACGGCGCACCGGTTCGTCGCCTCGCCGTTCGGCGGGCGGATGTACCGGACCGGCGACCTGGTGCGCTGGAACGACGACGGGCAGCTCGAGTTCCTCGGCCGGGCCGACGACCAGGTCAAGATCCGCGGGTTCCGGGTGGAGCCGGGCGAGATCGAGACCGCGCTGCGGGCGCTGCCCGGTGTCGCGGAGGCGGCGGTCGTCCTCGGCTCCGGCGAGCACAAGCGGCTCGTCGGCTACGTCGTCGGCGACGTCGACGGGGCCGAGGTCCGCGAGTCGCTGGCCCGGACGTTGCCGGGGTACCTGGTGCCGGCGGCGGTCGTCGTGCTCGACGTCCTGCCGCTGACCGCGAACGGCAAGCTCGACCGCAGGGCGTTGCCGGAACCCGGTTTCACGACCGGGGCGGCGGCGCCGGGCACCGAGCGCGAGGAGCTGCTGTGCGGGCTCTTCGCCGAGGTGCTGGGCCTTGCGGAGATCGGCGCCGAGGACGAGTTCTTCGCGCTCGGCGGCGACAGCATCATGTCGATCCAGCTCGCGAGCCGCGCCCGCCGGGCCGGTCTCGCGCTGACGGCCAGGGACATCTTCGAGCACAACACGCCGAGGGCGCTCGCGCTGGTCGCGACGTCCACCGTGGAGGAACTGGCCGAGGAGTCCGGTGTCGGCGAGGTCGAGCTGACGCCGATCATGCGGCACTTCGCCGAGATCGGCGGCCCGATCGAGAAGCTCAGCCAGTGGCGGGTCGTGCAGACGCCCGCCGGGGCCACCGAGGACCAGCTGACCGGTGCGGTCCAGGCGCTGGTCGACCACCACGACGTGCTGCGGCTGCGGATCCGTCCCGACTGGAGCGCGGAGGTCGTGCCGTCGCTGCCGGTGCGGATCACCCGGGTCGAGACCGGTGACCCGCGCGAGATGGCCCGGCACGCCGCGGCCGCCCGCGACCGGCTGGCGTTCGACACCATGATGGAGGTCGTCTGGTTCGACCGAGGCGCCGAGCCGGGCCGGCTCTTCCTGATCCTCAGCCACTTCGCGGTGGACGGGGTGTCGTGGCGGATCCTGCTGCCGGACCTCGCCGAGGCCTTCACCGCGGTCGCACGGGGGGAGCGCCCCGCGCTCCAGCCGGTGCGCACGTCGTTCCGCGGCTGGGCCCAGCGGCTCGCGCGGTGGGGCGGGCGCGGCCAGGACCGGGACTACTGGCGTGCGGTCGTGGACGCGCCACCGCTGTTCGAGTCCGCAGGGACCGGGGACACGATCAGCGAGGCCCGCTCGCTGTCGCTGACGCTGCCCGCCGACGTCACGGCGGCGTTGCTGACGACGGTTCCGGAGGCGTTCTCGGCGCGGGTCAACGAGGTGCTGCTCGCCGGTCTCGCGATGGCGGTGCACGACGTCCGGTCGGTGCCGAGCTTCCTGGTGGACCTGGAGGGCCACGGCCGCCACGACGACCTCGTCGGCAAGGTCGACACCTCGCGGACGCTGGGCTGGTTCACCAGCATGCACCCCGTGAAGCTCGACCCCGGCGCGTTCGACCACCGCGACGCGTGGGCGGGCGGGCAGGCCGCGGGCCAGATCCTCAAGCGGGTCAAGGAGACCCTGCGCGAGGTGCCCGGCCACGGGCTCGGGTACGGCTTCGCCGGCGTGACCGGGCACGCCCAGATCGGCTTCAACTACCTGGGCCGGTTCTCCGAGTCGTCCACGGCGGACGCGACCGACTGGTCCGTGCTCGGCGACCTGGCCGGGATCTGCGGCCAGGACCCCGGTCTGCGGATGCCGCACCCGATCGAGCTCGCCGCCGTCACCCGGGACCGCGCCGGCGGCCCGGTGCTGGTCGCCGAGTGGGTGTGGTCGGGACGGCTGCTGACCGAGGACGAGGTGCGGGCGCTGGCCACCAGGTGGTTCGACGCGCTCACCGCGATCGCCCGGCACGCCGGGAACCCGGACGCGGGTGGCCACACCCCGTCCGACGTGGCACTGACCGAACTGAGCCAGGCCGAGATCGACTTGCTCGAGGAGGAGTACTGACATGAGTGGGCTGCAGGACATCCTGCCGCTGTCCCCGCTGCAGGAGGGCATGCTCTTCCACCACGCCTACGACGGCGCCGGGCCGGACGTCTACGCCGTGCAGCTCGTCGTCGAACTGGACGGCGTGGTGGACGAGACGGCGATGGAGTCGGCGCTGAACGCCCTGCTGGCGCGGCACGACAGCCTGCGCGCCGGGTTCCGGCACGAGGGGCTGAGCCGGCCGGTGCAGGTGATCCCGAAGGCGGTCACCGTGCCGTGGCGGGTCGTGGACGTGCCGGACGAGGTGAAGGCGCGGGAGATCGCCGCCGAGGAGCTGGCGGAGCGGTTCGAGCTCGCGAAGCCGCCGCTGTTCCGCGGCGCGCTGCTGCGCTTCGGCGAGCGGACGCACCACCTGGTGCTGACGTTCCACCACATGCTGGTGGACGGCTGGTCCGTGCCGATCGTGCTGCGCGACCTGGTCGCGCTGTACGCGGGCCGGACCGACCTGCCGGCGGTGCCGCCGTTCCGCGGCTATCTGGAGTGGCTGGGCAGACAGTCCAAAGAGGACTCCGATGCCGTCTGGAGCGCCGTCCTGGACGGGGTGGAGCCGACGATCGTCGCCGCGGAACCCGGCACCGCCGCGCCCGTGCAGCTGCACCGGGAGCTGGCGGAGGACACGACGACGGCGCTGACGGAGTGGGCGCGGTCGAGCGGGCTGACGCTCAACACCGTCGTGCTCGGCGCCTGGACCCTGGCCCTGTCCCGGCTGACCGGCCGCGACGACGTGGTCACCGGCATCACGACCTCCGGGCGGCCCGCCGAGATCCCCGGTGTGGAGCGCATGGTCGGGCTGTTCATCAACACCGTGCCGATGCGGGCCGTGCCGCGCGGCCGCGACACCGTCGCCGAGTTCCTCCAACGGTTGCAGGCGGACCAGCTCGCCCTGCTGGCGCACCAGCACGTGAGCCTCGCCGACGTCCAGCGGCTCGCCGGGCACGGCACGCTGTTCGACACCGGGTTCGTCTTCGAGAACTACCCCGCCGGGACCGGTGACGGGGCGGGGACGCCCGGCGACCTGCGGGTGACGAACGTCCAGGGACACGACGCCACGCACTACCCGCTGGCGTTCGTGGGCGCTCCGGGCCGGAAGATGGCCCTGCGCCTGGACCACCGCCCTGACGTGGTCTCCGCCGACACGGCGAGGGAGGTGCTCGACCAGGTCGAACGGGCGCTGCACGCGTTCGCCGCGGACCCGGGCCGGCTGCTCGCGGACGTCGAGCTGCTGAGCCCCTCGACACTGGCGCGCGTGGAGGAGTGGTCGCGGGGACCACGGCCGGAGCTGCCCGCGGCCACGTTCGGGCAGCTGTTCGCGGAGATCGCGCGCAGCAGGCCGGACGCGCCCGCCGTCGACTTCGCCGGCGCCGTCACGTCGTACGCGGAGCTGGACGCGCGGGCGAACCAGGTGGCGCGCCTGCTGGCCGGCCGCGGCGTCGGAGCGGACGACCTGGTCGCGGTCATGATGCCGCGCTCGACCGGCCGCGTCGTCGCGTCGCTGGGCGTCATGAAGGCCGGCGCGGCGTACGTGCCGATCGACGGCGACTACCCGCGGAGCCGCATCGACTACATGCTCGACGACGCGCGCCCCCGGTGCGTGCTCACCGAGGCGGACTTGGACGAGGCGGCGGCCTTGCCGGACACGCCGGTCGACGCTCCGCAAAGGATCGACGGGCTGGCGTACGTGATCTACACGTCCGGGTCGACCGGACGGCCCAAGGGCGTCGGCGTGACCCACCGGGGCATCGCCGCGCTGGCCCACGCGCAGCACGCACAGATGAGGACCGGGCAGGACAGCCGGGTGCTGCAGTTCGCCTCGCCGAGCTTCGACGCGGCGTTCTTCGAGATGACCGCCGCGCTGCTGAACGGCGGCTGCCTCGTCGTGGGCACGGCGGAGCAGATCGCGCCGGGCGAGCCCCTCGCGGAGTTCGTGCGCGCCCACCGCGTCACGCACCTCGTGCTGCCGCCGACCGCGCTGGCCGTGGTGCCGGAGCTGCCGCACGGCACGACGATCCTCGTCGCCGGCGAGGCGCCTCCGCCCGGCGTCGTGGAGACGTGGTCGCGCGACCACGTGCTGGAGAACGGGTACGGTCCGACCGAGACCACGGTCGCCGCCACCCTCAGCCCGCCACTGTCCGAACAGGACGTCCCACCGCCGCTCGGGCCGCCGGTCACCGGTGCGACGCTGCACCTGCTGGACGCGAACCTGAAGCCGGTGGGACCCGGCGTGACGGCCGAGCTGTACGTGTCCGGCCCGTCGCTGGCCCGGGGCTACCTCGGCAGGCCGGGCCTGACCGCGCAGCGGTTCGTGGCCACGGCGCACGGGCGCATGTACCGCACCGGCGACCTGGCCCGCTGGGACGCGAGCGGGCGGCTGTTCTTCGCCGGGCGCGGCGACGACCAGGTCAAGATCCGCGGGTTCCGGGTGGAGCCGGGCGAGGTCGAGACGGCGCTGGGCCGGATCGTGCCCCAGCCGGTCGTGCTGGTGCGCGAGGACGTGCCCGGCGACAAGCGCCTGGTCGCCTACTACGTGGCACCGGACGAGCCGGCCGAGGTGCGGTCACGGCTCGCCGAGACGCTGCCACCGCACCTGCTGCCGGACGCGCTGCTGCGGCTCGAGGAGATGCCGCTGACCCCGAACGGCAAGGTGGACCGCAAGGCGCTGCCGGCACCGGTGCGCGCGGCCGGGGAGTCCCGCCCGCCGCGCAGCCCGCGCGAGGAGGCGTTGTGCGGGATCTTCGCCGACGTGCTGGGCGCGGAGGCGGTCGGCATCGACGACAGCTTCTTCGACCTGGGCGGCCACTCGCTGCTCGCGACGAGGCTCGTCAGCCGGGTGCGGGTGACGCTCGACGCCGAGCTGTCCATCCGGCAGCTCTTCGAACGGCCGACCGTCGCCGCGCTGTCCGAGCTGCTCGACGCGGCCGGGCCGGGCCGCCCCGCGCTCACCCGGCGAGAACGGCCCGAGCGGATCCCGTTGTCCTACGCCCAGCAACGGCTGTGGTTCCTCAACCAGGTCGAGGGCCCGAACCCCACCTACAACATCGTCGTGCCGATGCGGTTGTCGGGAGACCTCGACGAGTCCGCGCTGCGCGCCGCACTGTCCGATGTGGCCGATCGGCACGAGCCCCTGCGCACGGTGTTCGCCGAGGACGCGTCGGGCCCGCACCAGGTCGTGCTGCCCGCGGGCCGGCCGAACCTCACCGTCTCCCGCGTCACGGAGCACGAGCTGCCCCGCCGTCTCGCGGAGATCGGCGCGCACCGGTTCGACCTGGTCGGCGAGAACCCGTTGCGCACCTACCTGTTGCGGCTCGGCGACCGGGAGTCCGTGCTGGTGCTGCTGATGCACCACGTCGTCGGCGACGGCTGGTCGATGCCGTTGCTGGTGCGCGACCTCACGACCGCCTACGCCGCACGCGTCGCCGGGCAGAGCCCGGACTGGCGGCCGCTGCCGGTGCAGTACGTGGACTACACGCTGTGGCAGCGGGACCTGCTCGGCACCGAGCTGGACCGGCAGCTGGCGCACTGGACGCAGACCCTGGCCGGACTGCCGGAGGAGCTGCGGCTGCCGGTGGACCGGCAGCGCCCGGCGGTGTCGACCCACCGCGGTGGCATCGTCGAGTTCGAGGTCCCGGCACCGCTGCACACGGCGTTGCTGAACCTCGCCCGCGCGACGAGGTCGACCCCGTTCATGGTGCTGCAGGCGGGCCTCGCCGCGCTGCTGCACCGGCTGGGCGCCGGCACGGACATCCCGATCGGCACCCCGATCGCGGGCCGCACCGACGAGGCGCTGACCGATCTCATCGGCTTCTTCGTCAACTCGCTGGTGCTGCGCACGGACGTCTCGGGTGACCCGAGGTTCCGCGATCTCGTGGCACGGGCCCGTGCCACGGCACTCGGCGCCTACGCCCACCAGGACGTGCCGTTCGAGCGGCTCGTCGACACGCTCAACCCGGTGCGCTCGCTCTCGCGCCACCCGCTGTACCAGGTGCAGCTCACCGTCAACAACAACGACGACTCGGCCGCGGCCCAGGCCCACGGCGCGCTGCCCGGCCTGACCGCGACCCGCGAGCGGACCGACATCACGTCGGCGAAGTTCGACCTGGTGTTCTCGTTCGTCGAGCGCCGCGCGGAGGGCAAGCCGGCCGGCATGATCGCGGCCGTCGAGTACAGCCGCGACCTGTTCGACGAGAACACCGTGCAGCAGCTGGCCCAGCGGCTCGTGCGGGTGCTCGACGCCGTGACGGCCAACCCGAACGTGAAGGTCAGCGGCATCGACGTGCTCGGGGCCGAGGAACGCGGCCGGGTGCTGGGCGACTGGAACGACACCCGGCGCGACCTGCCGTGGCGCTCGGTGCCGGAGCTGTTCGAGGCCCAGGCGCGCCGCGACCCCGACCGGCCCGCGGTCGTCTTCGGCGACACGAGCCTGACCTACGGCGAGGTCAACGCGCGGGCCAACCGGCTGGCGCGCCACCTCGCCGGGCGCGGGCTGGGGCCGGAGGACTACGTCGCCGTCGCGCTGCCGCGCTCGCTGGAGCTGATCGTCGCGGTGCTCGCGGTGTTCAAGTCGGGGGCGGCGTACGTGCCGATCGACGTGAACTACCCGCCGGACCGCGTGCGGTACATGCTCTCCGACGCCGATCCCGCGCTCGTGCTCGACGCGGAGCTGCTCGCCGGGCTGGACCTGGACCGGGAGTCCGCGCAGGACCTGACCGACGCCGAACGCACCGCGCCGCTGCGGCCGGAGCACCCGTTCTACGTCATCTACACCTCGGGTTCGACCGGCCGGCCCAAGGCCGTCGTGCAGACCTCGCGCGGCCCGCTGAACCTGGTGGTCTGGCAGGACGAGGTGATCCCGCGGCACGGCCGCAAGGTCACCGCCCAGTTCGCGCCGATCAGCTTCGACGGCTCGATCCAGGAGATCTGCTCGGCGCTGCTGTTCGGCAAGACGCTCGCGGAGTGCCCGGAGGAGACCCGGCGCGACTCCGACCAGCTCGTGGCGTGGCTCGAGCGGCACGGGGTGCAGGAGCTGTACGCGCCGAACCTCGTGGTGGACGCGGTCTGCGACGCGGCGAACGACCGCGGCCTGGCGCTGCCCGCGCTCGTCGACGTCGTGCAGTCCGGCGAGGCGCTGGTCCCGAGCGCGGCGATGCGCGAGTTCTTCGCGAAGGTCCCGCGCCGCCTGCACAACCAGTACGGCCCCACCGAGACGCACGTGATGACGGCCAGGACCCTGCCGGAGAACCCGCACTGGTGGCCGGTGCCCCCGCCCATCGGCGGCCCGATCGCCAACGCCCGGCTGTACGTGCTCGACCCCGCGCTGAACCCCGTGCCGCCCGGCGCGATCGGGGAGCTCTACATCGCGGGCTCCGGTCTCGCCCGCGGCTACCTGCGCAGGCCCGGCATGACCGCGGAACGGTTCGTCGCCTGCCCGTTCGGCGGGGGCCGCATGTACCGCACCGGCGACCTGGTGAGCTGGACGCACGACGGTGAGCTGAGGTTCGCGGGCAGGGCCGACCACCAGGTCAAGATCCGCGGGTTCCGGATCGAGCCGGGGGAGATCGAGGCGACGCTCGCGCGGCACCCGGACGTCGCGCAGGCCGCGGTGCTGGCACGGGACAAACGGCTCGTCGCCTACGTCGTGCCGCGCGACGGCCGCGTCGACGGCCACGTGCTGGCGAAGCACGTCGGGGAGAGCCTGCCCGACTACATGGTGCCGGCCGCGTTCGTCGCGCTGGAGGAGTTCCCGTTGACCCCCAACGGGAAGCTCGACCGCGCCGCGCTCCCGGACGCCGGCGCCGCGACCGCCAGGGGGCCGCGCACCCCCGAGGAGGAGGTGCTGTGCGGCCTGTTCGCCGAGCTGCTCGGGGTGCCGGAGGTCGGGATCGACGACGACTTCTTCCGGCTGGGCGGGCACTCGTTCCTCGCCACCCGGCTGGTGCGGCGCATCCGGGACGCGTTCGGTGCGGACATCTCGGTGCGCAGCGTGTTCGAGGCGCCGACGGTGGCCGCCCTGGCCGTGGAGCTGGGGTCGGACGTCGAACGCGACCCCTTCGAGTCACCACTCCCGCTGCGGCGCGGCGGAACCGGGCCGGCGTTGTTCTGCGTGCACCCCGGTTCGGGGACGAGCTGGTGCTACGCGGGCCTCATGACCCACGCCGACCAGCCGATCTACGGCTTGCAGGCACGCGGTCTGGACGGCACCGGCGCGCTGCCGTCGTCGATCGGGGAGATAGCGGACGACTACGTCGCACAGGTGCTGGCGGTGCAACCGGAAGGCCCCTACCACCTGCTCGGCTGGTCGTTCGGCGGCCTCGTCGCGCACGCCATGGCGACCCGGTTGCAGGGCCTCGGGCACGAGGTCGGGCGGCTGGTGGTCGTCGACGCCTACCCGCCCGCCGCCGGGCACGACGAGGACGTGCCCGAGCACGAGATCTTCGCGAGCGCGTTCGTCGCGGAGTTCGAGCTGGACCCGGCGGAGCTGCTGACCGGCGAGGACGCCGTGGTGGCGCGGTACGTGGCGTTCCTCAACGACCGCAACCACCGGCTCGCCGCCCTGGGCGAGGAGCGCATTAAGTCTTCGATGAAGGTGTTCGCGAACAACCACCGGCTGATGCGAACGTTCATCCCGGAGACCTTTGGCGGAGACCTGGTGTTCTTCACCGCCACGCGGCCCACGCCAGGAGTCGTCGTGCCGGAGGAGGTGGCACGCCTCGCCACCGCCGAGGCCTGGCGGCCGCACGTGACGGGTCACGTCCTCGACCACGCCGTCGACGCGACGCACGGGGACATGCTGTCCGACCCCGGGGCGGTCGCCGCCATCGGGCGCGAGCTCGGCACCCACTGAACCTGAGGAGAGAACCCATGTCCACCAACCCGTTCGAGGACGCCGACGGCATCTACCACGCGCTCGTCAACGAGGAGGGCCAGTACTCGCTCTGGCCGTCGTTCGTGGACGTGCCCGCGGGGTGGGTGGTCGAGCTCGAGTCCGTGTCCCGGCAGGAGGCGCTCGACCACATCGAGGAGAACTGGACGGACATGCGTCCCGCGAGCCTCGTCCGCGCCATGGCCGAGGCCGGCCGCGGCTGACCGGGCAGCACCGCGAAGGCCGCTCCCGCTGACCGGGCGTCGTGGGGGCGGCCTGCCCGAATCCGCACCAGACAGGGGGAAAGGCAATGGGGCGCGTTCTCAAGGTGTGCGCCGCGGTGGTCGCACTCGTCGCCGGGCTCACGACATCCGCGCAGGGCATGCCGATCGGCACCACCATCCGCTACACCGAACACGGCATCCCGCACATCATCGCGCACGACCACCTCGGTCTGGGCTACGGATTCGGCTACGCGAGCGCCCAGGACAACCTGTGCGTGCTCGCCGACACCTACCTGACGGTCGCCGGGCAGCGGTCGCTCCACTTCGGACCGGACGGGCCGGCGAACTCCGGCGTGGGCTCGGCGAGCACCAACCTGAACAGCGACCTGCACTTCCGCCGGATCAACGGCAGCGGCGTGGTCGAGCGCTACGCGCGCGCCGTCTCGCAGCCGGTCCGCGACCTCGTCCGCGGGTACGTCCAGGGCTACAACCGGTACCTGGCCGGGAGCGGGAAGAGCTGCGACGGCACCACCCGGGCGATCGAGGAACGGGACGTCTACCGGCACGTCTACGCGATCACCCTCGTGTCCGGCAGCGGCGCCATGATCGACGGACTCGTCGGCGCCCAGCCGCCCGCCGCGGCGGGCGCGCAGCCTGCCGTGGAGGCGAGCGCACTGGTCCGGCACTTCCAGCCCGACCCCGGCCTGGGCAGCAACGCGATCGCGGCCGGTGCCGAGGACACGGCGGGCGGCGGCAGCGTGCTGCTCGCCAACCCGCACTACCCGTGGCAGGGAGTCCGCCGGTTCTGGCAGGCCCAGCTCACGATCCCCGGACGGCTCAACGTCTCCGGCGCGTCCCTGCTCGGCATCCCGGTCGTCGCGATCGGCCACAACGAGAACGTCGCGTGGAGCCACACCGTGTCCACCGCCGTGACCGCGGGGCTCTTCGAGGTGCCCACGGTCGCGGGCGCGCCCACCCGGTACGTCGTCGACGGTGTGCAGAGGGACATGACCTCCCAGGAGGTCTCGGTCGAGGTGCGGCGGCCCGACGGGTCGGTCGGCACGGTCACCAGGACGCTCTGGGCCACCGAGTACGGCCCGGTGCTCGCCGGGGTCCCCGGCGTGCCGCTGCCCTGGGGCGCGACCGCCTACGTGCTGCGCGACGCCAACGCCACCAACTTCCGGCTGCTCGACACCTGGACCGGTCTCGACCGGGCCGGCAGCGCCGCCGAGGTCCGCGACACGCTGGCCGGGACGCTCGGCACGCCGTGGGTCAACACCCTCGCCGTCGACCGGCAGGGCAACTCGCTGTACGCGGACATCCAGGTCGCCCCGCACGTCACCGACGAGCACGCGCGCAAGTGCAGCACCGCGCTCGGCGCCGTGGTCTTCCCGCAGACCGGTCTGTCCATCTTGGACGGTTCGCGCGGCGAGTGCGCGTGGGGCAGCGACCCCGACGCCCGCGAGCCCGGCCTGCTCGGCCCCGGCCGCCTGCCGTCGCTGCTGCGCCGCGACACCGTGGCGAACGCCAACAACACCCCGTGGATGGCGAACCCCGACGCGCTCGCGACCGGGTACCCGCGCGTGCTCGGCACCACCGCGACCGAGCTGTCGATGCGCGCCCAGGAGGCGCAGATCGCCGTGCAGCGCCGCGTCGCCGGCACGGACGGCCTGCCGGGCCGGGGTTTCTCGAACGAGACCATGCGCGCCCTGCTGTTCGCCGACCGCAGCCGGGTCGCCGAGATCGCGCGGGCCGACACCGTGCGGATGTGCGAGGCGTTCCCCGGCGGCCAGGCCCCGTCGGCCGGCGGGCCGGTCGACGTCACCACCGCCTGCGCCGCCCTCGCCGGCTGGGACGGCACGTTCCGGCTGGACAGCAGGGGAGCCGTGTTCTTCAGCCGGTTCGTCCTGCGGGCGAAGTCGGTGGCGGCCATGTGGAAGGTCCCCTTCGACCCGGCGCTGCCGCTGAGCACGCCGAACACGCTGGCGGTCGACCTGGCCGCGGTCCAGCAGGCGTTCGGTGACACGGCACGGGAACTGGCCGCGGCCGGGGTCGCCCAGGACGCGGCGCTGGGCGAGAACCAGCACGTGACGCGCGCCGGGCAGCGGTACCCGATCCACGGCGGCCCGCACGACCTCGGCGTGCTCAACGTGATCACGCCGGTCTGGGGCCCCGGCGGCAACACCGAGGTCGGCCACGGCTCCAGCTTCGTGCAGGTCGTGGAGTTCCAGGGGCGCGGGGCACCCGAGGCCCGCACGCTGCTCACGTACTCGCAGTCCACCGACCCCTCCTCGCCGCACCACGCCGACCAGACGGCCCTGTTCTCCCGGGGGCAGTGGGTGCGCGAGCGGTTCACCGAGCAGGACATCCACTCCTCGCCGGCGCTGCGCGTGGTCCGGCTCGTCGCGAACCCGAGGTGAGACATGCCGTTCGCACCCGTCAACGGAATCACCCTGCACCACTGGGACCAGGGCACCGGTGACCCGGTCCTGCTGCTGATGGGCTCCGGCAGCCCCGGCCGGGTCTGGCACGCGCACCAGGTGCCCGCCCTGCTCGCCGCGGGCTACCGCGTGATCACCGTCGACAACCGGGGCATCGAGCCGTCGTCGTGCCCGGAGTCGTTCACCGTGGACGACATGGTCGGCGACGCGGCCGGGTTGATCGAGCACCTCGGGCTCCGCGGCGTGCGGGTCGTCGGCACGTCGCTCGGCGCCTACGTGGCGCAGGAGCTGGCACTGGCGCGGCCCGACCTCGTGCGCCAGGTGGTGCTGATGGCGAGCCGGGCGCGCAGCGACAGGTTCCGCAGCGCCCTGGCCCGCGCCGAGATCGAGCTGCACGACTCCGGCGTGCGGATCCCGCCCGCCTACCGGGCCGCGGTCACCGCGCTCACCTCGCTGGCCAGGTCCACTGTGGACTCGGAGGAGCAGATCAGGGACTGGCTCGACCTGTTCGAGCTCTCGCCGCCGGACGGGCCCGGTGTGCGCGCCCAGCTCGGGCTCGAGCCGATGCCGGACCGCAGCCTCGCCTACGGCGGCATCCTGGTGCCCTGCCACGTGATCTCGTTCTCCGACGACGTCCTGTCGCCTCCCGCCCACGGCGAGGAGCTGGCCGGGATCATCCCCGGCGCGACCTTCGAGGTCGTCGCGGGGGCGGGCCACTACGGCTACCTGGAGCGGCCGGACGCCGTCAACGACAGCATCATCAAGTTCTTCCACGCCTAGGAGCCGGCATGTCCCGCTACCTGCTCACGCCCTTCCCGCTGCACGGGCACGTCGTTCCGATGGCCGCGCTGGCCGCGGAGCTCGTCGCCAGGGGCGGCCACGTCACCGTCGCCGTCAGCCCCGGCTTCACCGCACCGTTCCGCGAGCTCGGCTGCGAGATCGTCGAGCTCGACGTCATGCCCCGCTCCGCGGTGGCCGAGCAGAGGTCCGTCAAGCGCAAGTTCGGCCGGCTGCGGTGGATCCGCGACGTGCACCGCGAACGGGTGCGCCTCAGCGCGTTCCTGAAGGCCCGCATGCCCGACCTGCGTCCCGACGTCGTCGTCACGGACATCATGTCGCTGTGGGGCGTGCACGCGGCCGAGTCGGCGCGCGTGCCCCACGTGGCGTTCCACGTCACCTACGCGGTCAACGAGCAGGTGCTGCTCGACGACGTCCGCAGGCTCGCCGGCCCGAAGACCGCCGCGTTCGTGAAGTACTCGGGCTTCGCCAAGGTCCAGCCGGGCCTGCGCCGCCGCGTGCACCGCAACGCCGCGCTGGCGCTGGTGAACTCGACCGAGGAGCTGCAGCCCCACCGCGAGACGTTCGACGAGCGCTTCCACTTCGTGGGCCCCCTGCGCTGCGAACCCGCCCGGGGCGACTCGGACCTGCCCTGGGACCGGATCGAGCGGGAACGCACCCTCTACGTGTCCACGGGCACGTTCTTCACCCGTGGGGCGTGGTTCTTCCGCAAGATCGCCGACGCGTTCGCGGACAACGGCTGGTGCGTGGTCATGGCCACCTCCCACACCGACCCCGCGGAGATCGGCGACCTGCCCGCGAACGTGGTGGCACGCCGGTACGTGCCGCAGTCGGCGGTGCTGGAGCACTGCGACGCGTTCCTGACGCACGCGGGCATGAACTCCGCGATGGAGGGCCTGCTGCTGGGGCTGCCCATGGTGATCGTGCCCAGGGCGTCGGACCAGAAGGAGATCGCCCGCACGCTCGCCGCCCTCGGCGTCGGTGTCGTGGTGGACCACGAGGCCGGGCCCGAGGCGTTCCGCGCGGCGCTGGAGCACGTGGTGACCGACCCGGCGATCAGGGCCGCGGTGGCGGAGAACGCCCAGCGGCTGCGGCAGTCCAACGGACCGGCGGCCGCGGCGGACCAGCTGGAGAAGCTGATCGTGGGGGAGGGGGTCGCATGAGGGCGTGGCGGAGGTGGAGCGTGCTCACCGCCGTGGTGGCCGGGTGCTGGGTCTGGCCCGCCGGGGCGCCCGACGGGCACGGGATCGGCGACGCGCGGGTGTGGGACGCGGGCGGGCTCGCGTCACGCGGCGCGGCCTGGCTGCTGCCGTGAGGGCAGTGCGGGCGACCCCGCCGCGGCACGGGGAAGAGGTCTTCGAGCGGGGAACATGCGAGGAGTTGGTGACATGAAGACCTTCGGCCGCAGGACGTTCCTGCGCGGCGCCGCGTTGCTCGGCGCCACCGCCGCCGGGGGCGGCTGGCTGACCTCCGCCGCGTCGGCGAGCCCGGTCGGGCCGCACGAGGCGATCGTCCGCGACGCCGCGATGGTGTGGCACGAGCTGCCGCTGGAGCAGTGGGCGGGACCGCTGCTGGGCAACGGGTCGGTGACCACGCAGGTGTTCGGGGACCAGCGCGGCATCGCGTTCACCGGCCTCGCGCGGCTCGACCTGGCCGGCACGCCGACCGGTGCGCGCTGGCAGCTCGACCTGTGGAACGCCGAGCTGACGGGGACCGTCACCACCACGTGCGGCGCGGTGGAGCTGTCCGCGCTGGTGCACCGGCAGACCGGGGTCCTGGTCGTGACCGTCACGCCGAGCGCCGGGGAGGCCGCGGCGCGGTGGGCCGGGCAGGTCGTGGGCTCGCGCCGGGTGTTCCTGGCCGGCGGCTCCGGTGATCCCGAGAAGCTGCTCGTCACGCACCGCGCGTGGTGGAACCGGCTCTACACCAACAGCTTCGTGTCCGTGCCGGACAGGTCCGTGCAGCGGTTCCACGTGATCCAGCAGTACCACGCGGCCGCGACGGTGGCGCCCGGCACCGCGCTCGCCTCGGTGCCGTCCATGCTCGCCGGGGCGAACCAGGTGGCGCTGCTCGCGAACGTCGACGTCGCGCCGCCGCTGTCGTTCGCCGCGATCCCCGGCACGGGATCGAAGGGCGGTGCGGCCGAGAACTCGATCATGGCCTGGAACCTGCCGGCGCTGTGGTCGCTGCACGAGCACCGCGGCGACTCACCGCGAGCACTGGTCCCGCTGGTGCGCAAGGCCGCCGACTTCTACCGGGCGTTCCTCGTGCGGGGCGGCGACGGCTTCCTGCACCTGCCCGCCACGCACTCGCCCGGCCACGGCGACGTCGCGGACAGCACCTACGACCTGGCGCTGCTGCGCTGGGCCGCCCGCGTGCTCGGCGACGACGAGCTCGTCCGCGACCTGGTGCCGTACCACACCGGGCCGTCCGGCCTGCTGCTCGGCGCGGGCAGGCCGCTCACGCGCTCGCACCGCGCGGCCGCGCACCTCGTCGGGCTCTTCCCGTTGCACGACAGCAGCATCTCGCTCGACGTGGCACAGCGCAGCTACCGGCACTGGGCGGGCATGCGGGAGGACTGGACCGTGGACTCCCACGTCGCCGCCGCGTCGCTGGCCGCGCGCGTGCGGGAGCCGGACGCCGCAGCGGAGCACCTGCGGCACGTGCTCGACCTCGACGTGTGGTCGGTGCCGTTCGGCGTCAGCCAGGCCGTGCTGGACCTGGTGGTGCACGGCCGCACCGGTGCCGTCGACGTGTTCCCGTCCATTCCGGACGGGTGGGACGAGATCTCCGTGGAGTCGCTGCGGGTGCCCGGCGCGTGCCTGGTCGACGCCTCGCGCAGCCGCGGTCGCACGGACTGGGTCCGCGTCCGCGGAGAGCAGGGCCGGACGCTGCTCGTCGGGCACGACGTGGAGGACGTCCAGGTCACCGACCCGACCGGACGGCCCCTCCCCGCCGAGGCGGGGGAGGCCGGTACCCGCGTGACCCTGCCCCCGTCCGGCGCGGTGGTGCTGAGCCGTCGCGGTCATGTTCCCGACCTCCTTCCTCGTGTCGTGTCGAAGTCACGGACGGCGGACACCGCGAGCAGCCAGGCCTAGCCCGGTCACCAGCAGCACCGAGCTCACCAGGAGCGCGGAGACGAGAGCGGACCACGCGGGGGCGCCGAGCGCGAACCCGCGTGCCGCGTCGACCGCGTAGGTCAGCGGGTTCACGACCGCCACCGCGCGCAGCCAGCCCGGCAGGTTGGTCACCGGCACGAACGCGCTGGAGGCGAACATGAGCGGGAACATCGTCGCCATGCCGATGGTCTGCAACAGCTCGCCGTTCTTCACCCACGCCGCGAGCGCCATGAAGACCGCCCCGAGCCCCGTTCCGACCACCAGCGCGAGCACCAGGGCCCCGAGGCTGCCGAGCACCCCGCCCGCCGGGTGGAAGCCGAACAGCACCATCGCCGCGACCAGCAGCGTCAGCAGCTGCAACGCGCTGCGCACCGCGTCGAAGAGGCTGCGCGCGGCCACGACCGAGACCATCGTGACCGGCAGCGTCCGGAACCTCGCCAGCACCCCGTTCCTGAGGTCGTTGGCGAGCCCGCCGCCGGCCCACACCGCGGCCTGCGCGCCGGTGGTCACCAGGATCGCGGGCATCAGGTAGTCGAGGTACTCGACGCCCGGCGGGAAACCGGGCGCGTTCGCCATGGTCTTGAAGACCTGGCTGAACAGGGTCAGCATGATCATCGGCTGGAGCAGGTTCATCACGATCATCCGCGGATCGCGCAGCCCCAGCAGCGACCGCCCGGTCAGCACGCCGACCTGGACGAACGGACTCGCCGGCATCGTCGTCACCGCAGCACTCCCCGTGGTTGCGCGGCCAGGGCCAGGTAGACGTCGTCCAGGGTCGGTTCGGTGACCGCCAGCGCCGCCAGCTCGACGTCCGCCTCGGCCAGCAGCCGCACGACCACGGCCACCTCGCGGGTCGCGGACACCGGCACGTGCACGGTGCCCAGCTCCCGCGCCACCTCGAACCCGTTGCGGGACAGCACCTCGAAGGCGAGCGCCGGGTCGGACGGCGTGATGGTCACCGTGCGGCGGCCCAGCCCGGCCTTCAGCTCGCCCGCCGTGCCGGCCGCCACGACCCGGCCGTGCGACAGCACCGTGATCGAGTCGGCCAGCCGGTCGGCCTCCTCCATGTACTGCGTGGTCAGCAGCACCGTCGTGCCCTCCTCGCGGGTGAGCCGTTCGACGGTCTCCCACAGCGCGATCCGGCTCGTCGGGTCGAGGCCGGTGGTCGGTTCGTCGAGGAACACGACACCGGGCCGGCCGACCAGGCTCACCGCGAGGTCCAGCCGCCGTTTCATGCCGCCGGAGAACGTGCCGGCCTTGCGGTCAGCGGCCTCCGCGAGCCCGAACGAGTCGAGCAGCCCGGCGGCGTGCGCGCGGGCGTCGCGGGAGGAGTACCCGAGCAGCCGGGCGATCATCACGAGGTTCTGCCTGCCGGTCAGGTCCTCGTCGACCGACGCGTACTGACCGGTCAGGCCGATGCTCGAGCGGACCTTCGCGCCCTGGGTCACCACGTCGAACCCGGCGACCGACGCCGTGCCGCCGTCCGGGGGCAGCGCGGTCGTGAGGATGTTGATCAACGTCGTCTTGCCGGCGCCGTTGTGGCCCAGCAGACCGAGGACGGTGCCGCGCGGCACCCGCAGCGACACCCCGTCCAGCGCGGTGTGCGCGCCGAAGGACTTCACGACGTCCTCGGCGTGGATCATCAGGTCAGTTGGCACGACTCCCCCACCACAGGTCCTCCGCCGACACCGCGCCGGCCGAGTACTTCCCGAGCGCGCTGACGAGCAGGCGCAGTTCCAGCTCCAGGCACCGCACGAGGTTCTCCAGGCCCCGCACCGGATCTGTGTCGGCGGCGAGCAGCGCGGCCCGGCCGAGACCGGCGGCCCGCGCGCCCAGCGCCAGGCACTTCACCGCTCGCGCGCCCTCCCACATCCGCCCGGAGACGAGCAGGTCGCCCGCCGGCTGCCCGAGGCGCCGCAGGCACTCCGCCAGCGGCAGCCCCACGTGCGCGAGGAACCCGGTCGGGGCCCAGCCCGTGCCGCCCTCGGCCCCGTCGACCGTCACCGCGTCGGCACCGGCGTCCCAGGCGGCACGGGCGGCGTCGCCCACGTCCCTGGCCGGCGGCAGCTTCACCCACACCCTGGCGCGCGGGTAGTTGTTGCGCATCAGGCGGATCTGCTGCGTGAGGATCTCCCGCGTGAACGTGCCGGGGCTCGCGCAGCGCAGCACCTCGTCCGCGCCGAACACGGTGTCGACGTGGAACCGGTCGGCCACGGCCGAGGTGCTGTCGAGCACGGACATGCCGCCCAGGCCCGGTTTCGCGCCCTGGCCGACCTTCAGCTCGAGGCCCAGCCGCCCGCTGCCGAGCAGCTCCTGGGCGGACGGGTCGCTGTGGACGAGGTTCCACACCTCGGCGTCGGCGTCCTCGGTGGACTGCTGCACGACCACGCCGCCGTCCCGCTCGCCCAGTTCGTCGCCGTACGCGCGGATCCGGGCCAGCAGGGACTTCTCCCCGGCGCTGTCCAGCCGCCCGTACCCGTTGACGGGCACCACGTTCTCGCCGATCACCAGCGGGATGCCGAGACGTCCCGCCTGCCGCGCCGCCGCCACGCCGAGGTCGCCGGACGCCGCCCGCGTGGAGCCGAAGGCGGAGACGTAGAGCGGCAGCGCGGAGCGGAACCCGCCGACCCGGGTGGTCAGGTCCACCGCGTCGTGCATCGGCTCGCGGCCCAGTTCGACGAGCTTCTCCAGGCGCCGCGGCATGAACACGGGCGGCACCAGTCGCGCGGAGTCCAGCGCGTCACCGGTCGCCGGGGTCGCGCCGAACAGCGTGCTCCCGTACCGGGCCAGGTCCGGGAAGATCCCGGCCGGGCCCCGCGCGGCCCGGTCCCGCACCTCCTGCTCGGGGAACCCCGGCGCTCGCAGCGTCACGGCGACGCCACCCCCGGCAGCTTGGGGTAGGCCGAGGCCTGCCAGACGTCCGCCAGTCCGCACAGGTAGCGGGTCAGCCGTTCCAGGCCGATGCCGAACCCGGCGCTCGCGGGGATGCCGTCGCGGACCACGTCGAGGTACCAGCCGTACTTGGCCGGGTTCTCGCCGGTCTCGCGCATCCGCGTGACGATCTCGGCGTAGCGGTGCTCACGCTCGCTGCCGCTGCACAGCTCGCCGAAGCCCTCCGGCGCGATCAGGTCGAAGTTGCGCAGCACGCCGGGGTGCTCGGCGGACTCGCGGTCGTAGAACCCGCGCGAGCCCTTGGGGTAGGCGGTCACGAAGAACGGCTGCGCGGTGCGGGAGGACAGCAGCACCTCGGCCCGCCAGTCGATCTCGCCGTCCGGGTTCTGCTCGTGCCCGAGCGAGTGCAGCTCGGCGACGGCCGACGCGTGCGTGCGGCGGTCGAACGGCCGGCCGAGCACGGCGGCCAGCGCGGTGACGTCGCGGCCGAGGACCGCCAGGTCGGGCAGGGTGACCACGGACTTCACCACGTGCGACACGAGGTTCTCCGCCAGGTCCATCGCCTGTTCGGCGGTGGCGTCCGCGATCTCCACGTCGATCTGGTGGAACTCGGCGAGGTGCCGGGACGTCGTCGAGGTCTCCGGCGGTTCCAGCCGCACGTTCGGCGCGATGGCGAAGATCCGGTCGAACGCGGTGAGCGTCGCCTGCTTGTAGAGGATCGCGCTCGTCATCAGCTTGTAGCGGTGGCCGTAGTAGTCCACGTCGACCTGCTTCGCGCCGCGGGCGCCCGGATCGGTGACCGGGCCGATGACCGGCGGCAGCAGTTCGGTGAAACCCTGCGCCGACAGGAACTCCCTGGTCGCGGCGAGCACCGCGTTCTGCACCCGCAGCGCCGCCCTCGTGACGGGCGAGCGCAGGTGTTCCTTGGGGCTGGACGGTGTGCTGTCCAACGCACTCCTCCTCAGTTCGTGTCGCACCGTCGCTCCATGTAGGACAGTGCGGCCAGCAGGTCGGACGAGGTCATGTCCCGGCGGTGCCGCGAGGTCGCGCCGAACGGCAGCGAGCCGGTGGCCGACCAGCGCAGCCGGCCGTCGGGGTCGAGGTAGCTGCGGGCCCTGCCCGCGTTGTCCGGGTGCAGGCAGAACGGCACGTCCAGGTAGCCCGCGGAGAAGGCCTTGTCCAGTGCGATGCCGAGGTCCGGGTCGAGGTTCAGGACGGCCTCGACCACCGCCCGCGCCTCCGCGTACGTCTCGGTGTCGCGGCCGTCGGCCGGTGCCGGCGCGCAGAACGCGGCGACGTCGCCCGCGTGCTCCAGCGCCGCCACGTTCTCGGCCACGGACGGGATGCGGTGCGCCTCCGCCTCCGTCTTGACGATCAGCCGCGCCGACCCGGTGGTGACCGCGAGCCGCGCGGCCTCGGCCATCAGCCGCCGCACCCCGGCGGGCGTCCGCGGGAAGACGCCCATGTACGCGTAGATCACGACGTGCCAGTCCACGTCGGGCAGCAGTTCGCCCGCGAGGCTCGTCAACGCCGCCACGGCCTCGACGTCCTGACCGGGGTTGGTCTGCTGCGCGTAGCTCAGCGACATGCTGCGCACCCCGTGCCGCCGGAAGAACAGCGCCTCCAGCACGCTGATCGCCACCAGCACGCTCGGCGGGCACAGCTGGCCCATCATGCAGCCGCCGAACGTCTCCAGGTGGTGACCGGGCAGTTCCGCCAGCCGGGTGCACGTGCGCGCCCAGTTCTCGACCGAGTCGCGCAACGGGAGCCTGCTGTAGGGCAGGCAGTAGGACACCGGCCCGCCCTCGGTCGCGTCGAGCCCGGACGCGATCAGCGCGGTCACGATGTCGCCCGGCACCGCCGAACCGTGCCGGACCTGGACGGGGAAGCCCAGCCCGTGCAGCACCCTGCGGGTGGTGCGCGGGCTGTGCGCGGTGATCGGGTAGCCGTTCATGGCCGAGCCGCGGGCCAGGGCCAGTGCCGCGCCGCGGTTGTCCCCGACGCGGGTGTAGCTGTCGACGGTGATCGTGCCGACCGTGGTGGCCGCCGCGCCGCGGGTCGCGAGCAGCCCGGCGCGCATCGTCACCGGGTCGCTCATCCCCATCCGCGGCTGGACGACGAGGTTTCCCGCCGCCCTGGCCGCGCGGACGAAGCCGCCGAAGGAGGTCATCGCGGCACCGCGACCAGCGCGCCGAGGAAACCGAGGAACCTGGTCAGTTCGGGGTCGTCCTCGAAGAGCGCGTCGTAGCCCGCGTCGAGCAGTTCGCCGTGCACCCCCGCGGTGCCGGAGATCCCGAGCTTGCCGCCGATGACGACCGGCAGCCCGCGCAGGTCGTCGTGCGAGCGCAGGGCCGTGATCAGCCGCAGGCCGTCGGCGAACCCGTGCCCGTTGACGCTGCTGACGACCAGCAGGTCCGGCCGCCCGGTCAGGCACTCGTCGACGACCTCGTCGTCCGGGACGCAGGCACCGAGGTTGCGCACCCGGTGCCCGGCCTCCTCGATCGCGAGCTGCAGGTACACCAGGTTCCACGTGTGCGAGTCCGACGCCGTGCTGGTCACCACGACGTCGAGCTGCTCAGGACACCGAGCGGCGAGCATCGGGCTTCTCCCCGGTCGCGGTCGCCTCGATGCCCCTGCTGTTGAGCAGCGCGAGCCCGAGTGGGGTCAAGGAGTGCAGCACGGTGTTCTGCTTGCGCCGCGTGATGATCAGGCCGGCCTCGCGCAGCACGGCGGTGTGCTGGCTCGCGGCCGCCGCCGAGACGCCGACCCGCAGGCCGAGCTCCCCGGTGTTGTGGCTGTCGACCAGCGTGCGCAGCACCTTCGCGCGCGTCCGGCCGACGAGCGCGCCCAGCGCCTTGTCGGTCGAGGGGGCCAGCTGCCACAACGAGCTCGCCGTCGCGCCGTTGACCGGGACCGGGTAGACGAGCACCGGCGGGTCGTCGGGTCGCGATGCCGGTGGCGTGATGACGGTGACCTGGTCGAACAGGAACAGCGACGGCACGATCAGCAGTCCCCGGTTGTTCAGGTGGATCTCCGGCCCGGTGGGGCTCGCCGTCTCGAGCACCGGCGCGTTCCACGTGATCATGGGCTGCAGGCTGCGCAGCATGCCCTCGACGCCGTCGTTGAGGATGACGCGGCCCCGGTAGGAGCGCTCGGCCTCGAGGTAGCCGCGAATGCCGTTCCAGTACGGCGCGATCGCGAGGGGGTAGAACTGGTTGGTGATGTAGGCGATGTCCTCGCGCTGGTAGCCGGCCCTGGCGAGGGCGAGCCCGAGGTGGTTGCCGGCCGCGTTCGAGGGGAAGAAGTCCGAGGAGAGGTGGGCGGAGCGGAACAACCGCTGCTGCGCCGCGGGTGGCGTTCCCAGTCTGGTGCGCACCGCCGTCTGCCACTTGCGGAACGACGGGCCTCCGCCGCCGTGCCCGAGCAGTCTCATCGCGAGCAGGGTCTCCGCCGTGGCGGTGTCCACGTTGCAGAACCTTGTTCGTGCCAAGTCCTCTACCGAAAAATGGATGCGTGTCACTTGACTCCCCCATGGAGTGGGCACGGTGCGACCCGGAAGTTGAATCCGTTGAGCGAAAGAGACGGCCGGGAGGGCCTTCGGCGAGCGAGCGGCTAGAAGCGCAGACCGGGGGACTGGAAGGCGGGACCCAGCACGGCACCCGAGTCGGCCGGGGCCGGCGTGTCGTACAGGGCCTTGGCCTGCAGCTGGATCTGGTACATCAGGCCGACCGTGTCGTCGAAC
Source organism: Lentzea sp. NPDC060358 (assembly GCF_042725365.1). Taxonomy (NCBI): domain Bacteria; kingdom Bacillati; phylum Actinomycetota; class Actinomycetes; order Pseudonocardiales; family Pseudonocardiaceae; genus Lentzea; species Lentzea sp. NPDC060358. Next base: position 58,682 of record NZ_JBHXCW010000018.1, read on the forward strand.
TCGTCGGGGTGGCCGTTGAACAGCCGGTTGAGCGCGGTGAGCAGGTTCGTGTACGACTCGTCGCACGTCTCGGAGGCACGCCGCGGCTGACTGCCCGCCGCGAGCCGGAACGTGTCGGCGTCGTCCACCACCGGGTGCACGCCCTCGGGGTCGAACGGGATCTCCGGACCCTCGTACTTCCACTCACCGCTGGAAGTGCGCACGAGCTGGCGGCCTTCGACGATCTCGGCGAACCGGTAGTAGTGGCCCAGCTCGCCCGGGTCGGCGAGGTCGTCGCCGTCGAGGTCGTGCGGGCTTCCCTCGCCCTGCTCGACGATCTGGTAGATCGCGAGCAGCGCCGACTTCTTGTCCGTGACGCGGTAGAGCACGCCGGGCGCGTCCGGCCAGCTCACCTGCAGCGCCGGGTCGCCCGTGAAGAGCCCGCCCGCCGCGTCGAGCTTCGAGATGCCGCGGGCGATCCGGTCGTAGAACCACCCGATCGTCATCGGCGTGTACTCGGCCTTGTTGAACCACTCCTCGAGCGCCCGGATGTCGTCGGCGGGCACGGACTTCACGTTGCCGGCCTGGTCCAGCCGGACGTTCTCGGGCTTGATGACGGCGCCCTTGAACTCCTTGCCGTCCAGCGTCGGGTGGTCGGGCTGCTCGATCGCCATGAAGCAGTTGCGGACGTGCTCGATCGACAGGCGGCGCAGCCGCACGGTCACGTCCGGCAGCACCGGTCCCGGCAGCCTGCCGGGGTAGGTCGGGACGAGGCCGGGCCTGCCGAGCTGCGGCTTGCCGCCGACCGCGTTGAGGATGTTGCACACCTGCGCCAGGTGCTGCATCTCCTCGATCACGACGCCGCGGATCAGCTCGGCGATCTTCACGTTGTGCCCGGGCTTGATCGAGAACAGCGTGGCGAGGTACGGGGGGATCGTCGCCAGCTCCACGAGCAGCGCCTGCTGCAGCGCGCCGCGGAGGTCCTCGATCGTCTCGATCTCGAGGACCGGTGGAGCCGGCTTGGTGTCCAGCCACTTGACGATCATGTCGCGCCTTCCTGGGGAGAGATCACGCGTGACCGGCATGTGGTTCGGCGATTCCCGCGGTGCGAGCAGGGTTCGCCGGATGTAGGTCTGGTGCCGGATGACGTGGTGGTAGTTGCCGAGGTCAAGGATGGCGTTCATGGAGGGGTAGAGGTTCGAGTACTGCTGGAGGATCGGTTGAACGTCGCGGACCCACGTCGGGCGCGCCGGCAGCGGGCACGGGTCGAAGATCCGCGCGGCGATCTGCCCCTCCGGTTCCCGGTTGCCGTCGGTGAAGCCGTACGGGCACTCGACCGCCACGCCGTCGACCCACTTGCGCGGGTTCCCGGGGTCCTTGCCGGTCATGGAGATCAGCGCCCGGCCGTCGGATCCCGTGACCACCTTCTCCGGGTGGCCGAACGCGGCGGGCTCCCCGCCCGTGCCGAGGAACACCTCGACCCCGGCGGCGGGTCTGCCGAACCTCGTCGCGTGCACGACGGTGGTGGCGCTCGCCTGCGTCTTGCCGGGGTGCAGGCGGAAGACGACCTTCTCGCACCGCAGGTAGGTCGCGTCCGCGTTCTCCGCCAGCAGCACCTCGCCCGTGGCCTTGCGGATCGCGAGCGGGGTCTTGCGGGCGATCTCGAGCTGTTCTCGAGTGAGCCTGGCGACCGCGATGCCCGCCGTGCGCTCGTACGCGGCCGGTTCGGTGCCGGTCAGCGGTGCCAGCACGACCGGGGTCGTGCCCATCGCCACGAGGTTGACCGGGCCGAGGTCGACCAGCGGCCCGCCGCGCGCGGTCGTCGGGGTGCTGTTGCCCAGGTCGACGAAGACCGCCGACGCCGCCTCGTCGACCCGGCAGGGCGCGGGGTTCAGCGCGCCGTCCGGGGTCCTGCGCAACCGCCGGCCCGCCACGAACTGCTGCGGCTCACCCGCCAGGTGCGGCCCGATCGTGCCGACGAGCCGGCCGTAGGTCACGTTGTCCGGCCAGTGCTCGACGCCGTCCTCGACGCTGTCCATGACGAGCTTGACCGACAGCCGGCCGCCGGTGGTCGCGGCCCGGATCGCCTGCAGCGCGGGTGATCTCACCTCGCCCCACTGCAGTCCGGTGAGGACGGACTGGTAGGCGCCGGAGGGGTCGCCGCGGCCGGACGGGAGGCGGGCGCGCAGCCAGACGTCGTCCACGGGGGACGGGGCGAAGTCGCCGCGCAGCACCTCGGTGCCCTCGCCGTCGAGGATCCTCAGCCGCAGCCCGTAGAGCTCGGACACCATCTGGTTCTGCGGGTCCAGGTCGACGAACTTGCCGTGGGCGCGCAGGTCGTCGTCGGTGACGCGGCAGCCGACGAGCGGGTCCTGCGCCCTGGTGGTCAGCAGCGTCCCGTCCGGCAGGCTGGTGCTGGTGATCCGCAGGTCGGTCAGCCGGATCGCGTTGCTGCCCTTGGGGTGCCACAGGCCGTTGTAGTCGGGCATGCTCATCCGCCACTGGAACCGCGGCTCGAACATGGTGTTGTCGTAGTACGGCGGGATGTTGTTCACCGTGCAGATGTCGGACTGGAACGTGCCGGCGAAGGTGAGCCGCGGAAAACCCAGATAGGACACGGAAGCTCCCCTGGCAGATCCTGACGTGGTCGAGCGCGAGTTTGGCACCGGCCGACGGAACTGATCCAGGTGTTAAGGAGGCCGTTCAGAAGTCTTAAGTGGACAGACGATTCAGCTCGTGGTTCAACACGGAGGACCCGGCGCCGCGGGGAGGGGGTGTCCTCC
>NZ_JBHXCW010000019.1:0-60614 GCF_042725365.1 Lentzea sp. NPDC060358
CCGCGGGCCCGCGCTGCCTAGTTTTCCGGGCATGATCCTTCCGCTGGGCGCGCTCGCGCTCCTCGTGTCGTCCTTCACGGCCGACGCCTCCTATCCGGGCGTGGCCGTCGCGATCACCCGCGGGGACGAGGTGGTGGCGGTGCGGGGGTTCGGCCACGACTCGTCCGGTGCGCCGGTCACCGAGCACACGAAGATGGCGATCGCGTCGGTCAGCAAGGCGTTCACGGCGCTGGCGGTCCGGCAGCTCGCCGACGCCGGCGAGATCGACCTGGACCGGCCCGTCTTCGACTCCCGCGTCACGCCCCGCCAGCTGCTCGCCCACACGTCCGGCATCAGCGACCGCGCGCTGCCGGAGAAGAGCCTCGCCCAGCCGGACTCGCCGGCGCAGGCCGTGGACCGGGCCCGCGACGTCCTGCGGGAGGCCCGGCCGGACGGGCGGTTCCGCTACACCAACACGAACTACCACCTGGCCGCGCGCCTCGTGGAGGAGGCGTCCGGGGAGGAGTTCAACTCCTACCTGGACAAGCACGTCTTCGGGCCGTTGGGGATGACCGAGACCGTGGCGATCACCGTGACACCGCGCGATCTTCCGCCGGACTACCGCAAGGGGCATGGCTACGCGTACGGGTTCTCGGTGCCGCTGACCGAGCCGGACCGGTTCGTCGCGGGATCGGACGGGATCGTCACCACCGCCGCGGACATGGCGAAGTGGCTGGCCGCGCAGCCGGAGCTGGCGCCCCGGGACGGGATGGGCTGGCAGGAGGATCCGCAGGGACGGTTGCGGCACAGCGGGATCTGGTTCACCGGCACCGCGGGCCAGCTGCTCACCGGGTCCGGGTACGGCATCGCGGTCCTGTCCAACAGCGGCGTGACGCTGGGCAACGAGGGCACGTACGCGCTGGAGAACGCCATCGCGGACCTCCTCGACGGCAAGGCTCCGCCGCCACCGTCGTCCTACCGGCTGGGGATCGACCTGGTCCTGGCCGCGCTGACGGTGCTGTCGCTCGGGTTGTGCGTCCGGGCGCTGCGCAGGCCGCGCAGGTTCGCCAGGGCGTGGCAGGTGCTGAGGATCGTGCCGCTGGGCCTGCTGCTGGCGTCGCCGGCGGTGCTCGGCCTGCTCCACGGCGGCGGGCGCGACATCACGTTCTTCCAGTTGGCGCACTACTCGCTGCCGCTTGTGGTGTGGTTGGGCGTGTCGAGCGTGATGAACATCAGCGTGGCGGTGGTCAGGTGGAGGCGGTGAGGACGGCGGCCCTCGCGGGGTGCGTCGCGGCGGCGGTGGTCGTGTCGCGCTTCATGGACCCCGGTGTTCCCCCGTGGACGGCGGCGGTGTGGATCCCGTTGTTCGCGGTCTCGTTCCTGCTGGGCCGCCGCACCGCGTCCCCGTGGCCCGCGCTGGTCCTCCCGGGCGGCGTCCTCGGAGGACTGACCGGGGCCGTGCTGGTGGGCCTCGCGGTCGCGTTGCCCTGGTTCCTCGGACGGGCCGCGCACCAGCAGGCGGCACTGGCCGCCGCCGGCGTGGAGGCCGCTCACCTGCGGGAACGCACCCGGATCGCCCACGAGGTGCACGACAGCCTGGGGCACGAGCTGAGCCTGCTGGCGGTGCAGGCGGGCGCGCTGGAGCTGACCCTGCCCGAGGAGCACCGGGCCGCGGCCGCACAGCTGCGCGTCACGGCAGCGGGGGCCACGGACCGTCTCGCCGAGCTGGTGTTCCTGCTGCGCGACGGCGATCCGCCGGTCTCCGGCGTGCACGAGCTCGTGGACCGCGCCACGGCCGCCGGCCTGCGCGTCGAGTTCTCCGTGGACGGTGAGATTCCGTCCACAGTGGAACCGACCGTGCACCGGATCGTCCAGGAGGCGCTGACGAACGCCGCCAAGCACGCACCGACGTCCGTGCTGTCGTTGCGGATCACGTGCCGCGACGGCACGACGGTGGTGACGGCGGGCAACGACGCCGGGGTGCGCCGCGGTCCCGGCAGCCGGCTGGGACTCGTCGCGCTGCGGGAACGGGTGCGGCTCGCGGGCGGTACGCTGCGGACCAGCCGCGGCGGCGGCAGGTTCGAGCTGGTCGCCACGCTTCCGGGGGTGCCGTGATCCGCGTCCTGCTCGCCGACGACGAGGCGATGGTCCGCGCCGGGGTGCGGGCGATCCTCGGCTCGGACCCCGGGATCGAGGTCGTCGCCGAGGCCTCCGACGGCCGCGAAGCCGTGGACCTCGCGCTGAAGCACCGGCCGGACGTCGCCGTGCTCGACGTCCGCATGCCGCACCTCGACGGCCTGGCAGCCGCCCGCGAACTGGCCCGGCGGGGGTTCGGCGTCGCGATGCTGACGACGTTCCACGACGACGGCTACCTCGAGCAGGCCCTGGACGGCGGCGCCCGCGGGTTCCTGCTCAAGTCCGGCGACCCGCGCGAGCTGATCGCGGGCGTGCACGCGGTGGCCTCCGGCGGCGCCTACCTCGCGCCCAAGGTGGCGGCACGGGTGATCACCCGGTTCCGCGGCGGCCGCGCCGGCGAGGCCCGCTCCCGCGTCGAGGCGCTGACCGCGCGGGAACGGGACGTGCTCGCGCTGCTGGGGGAGGGCCTGTCGAACGCGCGGATCGCCCGCCGCCTGGACCTCGTGGAGGGCACGGTGAAGGGGCACGTGAGCGCCATCCTGACCCGGCTCGGCACGGAGAACCGGGTGCAGGCGGCGATCCTCGCCCACGAGGCGGGCTTACTGGACTAGAAGGGGAAGTGGCCGTGCTCGCCCGCGATCGTGACCCAGCGCGTCGCCGAGAACGCCTCGACACCCCAGCGGCCCCCGAACCGGCCGTACCCGCTCGCCTTCACCCCGCCGAACGGCGCCTGCGGCTCGTCGTCCACGGTCTGGTTGCCGACGTGCACGATGCCGGTCTGGATCCGTTGCGCCAGACCGAGTCCGCGCCGGGAGTCCTCGGTCATGATGCCCGCGGTGAGGCCGTGCTCGGTGTCGTTCGCGATGGCCACGGCCTCGTCGTCGTCCTCGACGGGCACGACGACGACCGCGGGGCCGAAGATCTCCTCCTGGAAGATCCGCATCCGCGGCGTCACGTTGTCGAGGACGGTCGCGGTGCCGTCGTTGCCGGTGCGGACGCGGGCGCCGTGCTCGACGGCCTCGGCCACGAGAGCGGCGACGCGGCCGGCGGCGCGCTGGTTGATCACCGGGCCGATGACGGTGCCGGGGTCGGCCGGGTCGCCGTGCGGCAGCGAGGCGACCTTGGCGACGAGCTTCGCGGTGAACTCCTCGGCGACGGACCGGTGCACGAGCACCCGGTCGGTCGACATGCAGATCTGGCCCGCGTTGTGGAAGGCGCCGAACGTGGCCGCGTCGACGGCGTGGTCGAGGTCGGCGTCGTCGAGGACCAGCAGCGAGTTCTTGCCGCCGAGCTCCAGCACCGCGGGCTTGAGGTGCTGCGCGGCCAGGGTCCCGACGATCCGGCCGACCTCGGTCGAGCCGGTGAAGTTCACGGCCCGCACCCGCGGGTCGGTGATGAGCGCCTCGGCGACCTCGGCGGCGTCCTCGGGCGCGTTCGTGACGACGTTGAGCGCCCCCGCGGGCAGCCCGGCCTCGTGCAGGACCTCGGCGATGAACAGCCCGGCCGCGATCGGCGCGTCCTCGCTGGGCTTGAGCACCACGGTGTTCCCGGCGGCCAGCGGCGCCGCGACGGCCCGCGTGCTCAGGATGACCGGGGCGTTCCACGGCGCGAACGCCGCGACGACGCCGAGCGGTTCCCGCAGGGCGAGCGACAGCTGACCGGGCGTGTCGGTGGTCAGCACCTCGCCGACGGGCTGGGACACCGCGGCGGCGGCCTCGCGCAGGATGTTCGCGGCGAGCATCGCGTTGAACCCGGCCCAGCCGCCCACACCGCCGACCTCGGCGGCCATGACCGCGACGACGTCCGGTGTCCGCGACTCGAGCAGGTCGGCGGCCTTGAGCAGGATCCGGCGCCGCGCGGACGGGGAGGTCGCCGCCCACGTGGGGAAAGCTGCCTGCGCCGCGTCGACGGCACGCGTCACGTCCGCCTTGCCGCCGGCGGCGACGACGGCGTGGACCTCGCCCGTGAACGGGTTGAGGTCGTCGGTGGTGCGGCCGTCGAGCGCCGGAACGCTGTCGCCGCCGATGAGGAGCTGCCGGGTTTCGCCTGCCACGGTTGAAGATTCAACCGGCAAGGCGTGGATCATCCAAGACTGTCTTCCGGTGGGTGGAAACCCGGCTCCAGCGTCCGGCCGATGCCGCGTGCCGCCACCTGGAGGGCGGCGACCAGCCTGGCCCGCACGGTGCGCAGGTCCGGCACGACGATGCCGAGCGCGGCGATCACGTGCCCGTCCACGTCGACCGGTACCGCGACGCTGCACGCGCCGAGCGTCATCTCCTCGAACGTCTGCGCGTAGCCGTCGCGCCGGATCCGGTGCAGCTGCGCCCGCATCCGCCCCGGTTCGGTGACCGTGTAAGCGGTGATCCGGGTCAGCCCGTGCGCGATCACCTCCTCCTGCACCTCCGCGGGCGCGTGCGCGAGCAGCACCTTCCCGACGCCGGTCGAGTGCAGCGGCAACCGGCTGCCGGTGGTGCTCACGATCGGCACCGACGCGTGCCCGGACACCCGGTCCAGGTACAGGACCTCGGCGCCCTCCCGCACGGCCAGGTGCACCACCGCGCGCGTGGCGGCGTGCAGGTCGTGCAGGAACGGCTCCGCGACCCGGCTCAGGTCGACCTCGCCCGCGGCGAGCAGCCCGAGCCGCCAGATCCGCCGGCCGATCACGTACTCGCCGGTCTCCAGCCGCCGCACCGCGCCCCACTGCTCCAGTTCGGCGAGCAGCCGGTGCGCGGTGCTGATCGGCAGGCCGCCGCGCCGCGCGATGCCGCTGAGCGTCTGCCGGCGGTGGCGGGCGTCGAACGTGCCGAGCAGCGACAGCAGCTTGGCGGACACGGAAGCGGCCATCCGCGAATTCTGCCCGCGGGGAATCCGGCCGGGAAGGACGTGGGCGGGAAGGCCACACTGGGCGGGTGACGTATCTGGGTGAGGGCTGGGACAGCACCGCCGTCCTGGTCGACGGGTGGGTGCAGCGCCGGCCGCGCCGCGCGGAGATCGGGCCGCAGCTCGTGCGCGAGACCGCGGTGATGCCGTGGCTCGCGCCGCGGCTGCCGCTGCCCGTCCCGGTGCCGGAGGTGGTGTCGGCGGACCCGGTCGTGGTCCGGCACCGGCTGGTGCCCGGCGAGCAGGTCGCGGACCTCACGGCGGCGATGGGCGTGCAGCTGGGCGAATTCCTGCTCGCGCTGCACGCGTCCTCTGTGGACGAGGCCGCCCGCCTCGGCGTCGGGCCGCTGGTGCTGCCGGTGGAGCGCTTCCGCGCGGAGGTGCGGGTGCCGGGAGGGGAGGAGCTGCTCGCGCGCCTGGGCGACCTGCCCGCGGACACGCTCGTGCACGGCGACCTCGGCCCAGAACACGTCCTCGGCCGTGACGGCGTTCTGACCGGGGTGATCGACTTCGGCGACGTCCACATCGGAGACGCGGCCCTCGACCTCGCCTGGGCGCTGCACTCGACGCCCCCGGAGTTCGCCGCCGCGCTCGCCCGCACCTACGGCGTCACCGCGGAGCTGCGGGAACGGGCGTCGGTCTGGCACCGGCTGGGCCCGTGGCACGAAGTGCTGTACGGGAACGACATCGGCGACCCGCGGATCACCGAAATTGGTCTGGCTGGAGTACACGAACGCCTGCGGAGCTGGGTATCCCCGATCTGACAAGCCCACCGTCAGGAGGACGAGATGCCCTGGGTTCGCCGGCACCGCCGCAGCGCGCCGTACAGCTTCTTCCGCACGACCACGGTCCGCAGCCACTACCGCAGGCCCGCAGGATCCAAGTGGATCATCGTGGCCATCGCGATCGTCCTGATCGTCCTGCTCATCGCCCTGTTCTGAGGGTAACCTCGCGGGCATGGGACAGTTGGGAGAGTTGTTCCCCGGGCCGAAGGTCCGTCGCGAGGCGACGGACGCCGGCACCGGTGAGGACTTCGAGGAGACCGGACCGCTCGATCTCACGACGGGCGCGGTGCGTTTGAGGCCGCGCCCGAAACCCGCCCAGCCGGCATCCACCCAGCCGGAACCCGGTCAGCCGGCGCGGGAGCCCGAGAGCACGGAGTGATCACCGGTATTACTCTTGCGCGGTGCTCGCCGCGCTGCTGTTCCTCATCCCCGCTTCCTTCTTCGTGCTCGGGATGGTGCGCGACCGGCGCAGGCTGAGCAACGCCATCTGGCTCGGCATCGCCCTGGTGATGCTGTTGCTGCTGCTCGCGGACGTCGGGCGGGACAACCCGGTGCTGAGCCTGCCGCTCGCGTTCGGGTTCCTGCTGGCCGTCGTCGGCCTGCTGCTGCTCCCGCTCGCGCTGCTGGCCAACGGCCTGGTGATGGTGCGCCGCGAGGGCCGGTCGCTGGGCAACCTGCTGTCGTTGCTCGCGGGTCTGGCCCTGCTGGGGGAGATGGCCTACTTCGGCTGGGGCATCCTGCAGCCGAACGACTGGGTCCGCGGCAGCGCCATCGGCCTGTTCCTCGTGTCGGCCTACATCGCGTTCCTGTTCGTGAGCCTGCTGCTGTACTCGGTGGTCTACGGCCGCACCGGCCGCCGCAGCGGGTTCGACGGCATCATCGTGCTCGGCGCAGGGCTGATCGGTTCCCGCGTACCCAAGCTGCTCGCGAACCGGCTCGACCGGGCGATGCGGCTCTACCACCGCGACCGCGCCGCCGGCCGGTCCCCGGTGATCGTCGTGACGGGCGGCAAGGGCGCCGACGAGGAGGTGTCCGAGGCGTTCGCGATGCGCGAGTACCTCGTCGAGCGCGGCATCTCCGCCGACGACGTCGTGATGGAGGACCAGGCCACCACGACCGACGAGAACCTCAGCTACAGCAAGGCGTTGCTGTCCGAACGCGGCCACACCGGCCGCGTCGTCGCCGTCACGAACAACTACCACGTGTTCCGCACCGCCGTGCTGTCGCGCAACCAGGGCCTGCGGCTGCAGGTGATCGGCGCCCCCACGGCCTGGTACTTCGTGCCGAGCGCGTTCCTGCGGGAGTTCGTGGCGCTGCTCGTCCGCAACCCCGTGGTGCACGGGCTGGCGTGCCTGGTCCTGATGGCGGGCGGGCTCGCGCTCACGCAGATCGGCTAGCGCCGCACGTACCTCGTCAGGACGGTGCCGCCGGGGAACGTCCGCGTCTCCACCAGGTCCAGCCGCACCTGGCCGTCCAGGGCGGTGAAGAACGGCTTGCCGCCGCCCACCAGCACCGGGTGGGTGACGATCTCGAACTCGTCGACGAGCCCGGCCCTCAGTGCCGCCGCCGCGACCGTCGCCCCGCCGATCCGCATCGGCCCGCCCTCACCGGCCTTGAGCCGGGTGATCTCGGCGACCACGTCACCGGTCACCACGCGGGTGTTCCAGCGGGTCTCGGTCGTCGCCGTCGAGGTGAACAGCACCTTCGGCGTGTCCCGCCAGTTGCGCGCGAACGCGATCTCCGCCGCGGTGGCGCCCGGCAGTTCGTCGGCGGTCGGCCAGTGGGAGCCCATCGTCTCCCACAGCCCGCGCCCGTAGAGGAACAGCTCGACTGCCTGCTCCCGCGCGAGCCACCACTCGAACAGCTCGTCGCTCGGCGCGCTCCAGCCGAGGTCGCCGTCCTCCGCGGCGACGAAGCCGTCCACGCTCAGGTTCATGCCGTACACCAGTGTCCGCATCGCGTCATCCTTCCGTCGAGCCGTCTGCGGCAGGTGGACCGGCGCGCCGCACGGAACTCATCGGCTGCTCGCCCGCGGGGAAGATCCAGGACGGCCGCCCCCACTTGGCGATGAACGCCCGCGCGTCCACCTCGGTCTGGGCGTGCAGGACCGGGCTCGCGTAGGTGGAGGCGTTGCTGTGCAGGTGTTCCACGGTCACACCGCCGACCCGGACGGTGCCGCCGAGCGCCTGGGCCCGCCACTCCAGGTCGTCGTCGCCGTACCACCAGCGGAACCGCTCGTCGGCCCGCAGCCCGGACCGGCCGTCGACGACGAACGCGTAGCCCGTCATGCGGTGAGGTTTGAGGACCGGTCCCTGCTCGGTGTTGTGCCAGTCCTCGTTGTCGCCGGAGCGGTCCGGGTAGGCGATCGTGGCACCGTAGCGGGTGAGCGCCGCCGTCATCGCCTCCAGGAAACCTCCCGGCAGCACCAGGTCGTCGTTGAGCACCGCCACCGCGTACTCCTCGCCCCGCGCCCGCTCGTGCGCCCAGTCGAGGCCCCGGTTCCACAGCCGGTAGATGTTCGGCGGCTGCTCCTCGTCGCGGACCACGTGCGCCGGGACGTCCGCGACGGGCGGGGTGCTCGCGTTGTCGACGACCAGGACGCGGTCCGGCGGCAGGCCGAGCGTCGCGAGGGTCTGCCGCAGCTCGGCCGGGCGGTCGTGGGTGGGGACGACCGCGAAGGTGAGCGTCATGATCGCCATCATGGCACCGGAGTTGCCGCAGATACCCCCTGGGGGTATCGTCGGGCTCGACTCCGGAGGAGGACGACATGGACCACGCTCCCGCTAGCCTCACCCGCCAGGCGGTCTCCGCGACCCTGCACTGCCTCACCGGCTGCGCGATCGGCGAGGTGCTCGGCATGGTGATCGGCACGGCGCTGGGCTGGGGCACCCTCGCCACGATTGCGCTGGCCGTCGTGCTCGCGTTCGTGTTCGGCTACTCGCTCACGATCCGCCCGGTGCTGCGCTCGGGCCTCGCGCTCAAGGCGGCCGTCGGCGTCGCGCTCGCCGCCGACACCGTGTCGATCGCGGTGATGGAGGTCGTCGACAACGCCGTGATGCTGCTCGTGCCCGGCGCGATGGAGGCGGGCCTCGCGACCTGGCTGTTCTGGGCGGCGCTCGCGTTCTCCCTGGCCGTCGCGTTCGTCGTGACGGTGCCGGTGAACCGCTGGATGATCGCGCGCGGCAAGGGCCACGCCGTGGTCCACCAGAACCACCACTGAGCACTCAGACGCGGGTGAAGCGCATGACCCAGTTCGTCTCCCACGTCTCGCCGCCGTCGTAGGAGAAGGCCTGCTGCCACACCGGTTCCTCGCCCGCGGTCCAGTCGAACCGGAGCCGCACCTCGTGCCCGCCCACCACGTCGTCGCCGAAGAACACGCCGTGCCCGCCGTCGAACCGGCCCTCGAGCGGTGGGTCGAGCCGGCCGGGCGCGCGGCTCGACGCCCACCAGATCCGCCACACGCCGTCGGCGGGGTCGTACTGCCGCAGCGTGAAGCCCTCCCAGCCGGCGGCGCGGATCGTGTCGACGTTGGCCCCGCCGCCGAGTACCGGCCGCGCCTCGGCCTCGGAGCCGAACTCGACCCAGTCGGTGCCGCGGCCGGGGATGTCGGCGATCTTGCGGTTGGCCACGCGCCACCGGCCGTGGAGGAAGTCGAAGTCGTTCTCACTCATGGAACCGGACGCTAAACCGATTCACTGACAACGTATGACAGTGATCAGCCCGTTGACGTAAAGGTCTGGACCATTTTACGGTTCCCGGCAGGGCCGCCGCCCTAGCCAGGAGGTCTTCCCCTTGCGACTGCTCACGAGAGCGGTCCCGGTACTAGCCCTGCTAGCCGGGACCCTGATCGCTGTGACGAACGCGCCCACCGCGGCCGCGGCCCACGAGGACTGCCGGCCGGACGGGCTCTACACGACACCGGGCGTCGAATCGCCGTACTGCACGGTCTACGACACCGCCGGCCGCGAGAACCTGGGTGCCGGCAAGTCCCGCCGCGTCATCGGGTACTTCACCAGCTGGCGCACCGGCAAGAACGGCCAGCCCGGCTACCTCGCCAAGGACATCCCGTGGTCCAAGGTCACGCACGTGAACTACGCGTTCGCGCACATCGACGCCCAGAACAAGATCTCCGTCGGCGACCCGGGACCCGCGAACGCCTCGACCGGCATGCAGTGGCCCGGTGTCGCCGGAGCCGAGATGGACCCGTCCGTGCCCTACCAGGGACACTTCAACCAGCTCACCAAGTTCAAGAAGCAGCACCCGGACGTCAAGACGCTGATCTCGGTCGGCGGCTGGGCGGAGACCGGCGGCTTCCTCAACGCCGACGGCACCCGCAACGCCTCCGGCGGCTTCTACAAGCTCGGCCAGAACCAGGCCGCCATCGACACTTTCGCCGACTCCGTCGTCACGTTCCTGCGCACCTACGGCTTCAACGGCGCCGACATCGACTACGAGTACGCGACCTCGAACAACCACGCCGGCAACCCCGACGACTTCTGGATCTCCAACGCCCACCGCGGCACCCTGTGGGCCGGCTACCAGGCGATCATGAAGACCCTGCGGGAGAAGCTCGACCGCGCCGGCGCCGCCGACGGCAGGCACTACCTGCTCACCGCCGCCGTCCCCGCCTCCGGCTGGCTGCTGCGCGGCCAGGAGTCCTACCAGGTCGTCAAGTACCTCGACTACCTCAACGTCATGAGCTACGACCTGCACGGCTCGTGGAACCACTTCGTCGGCCCGAACGCCGCCCTCTACGACGACGGCAAGGACGGCGAACTCTCCGCCGGCGGCGTCTACACCGCCCCGCAGTACGAGGGAATGGGCTACCTCAACACCGACTGGGCCTACCACTACTACCGCGGCGCCATGCAGGCCGGACGCATCAACATCGGCGTCCCGTTCTACTCGCGCGGCTGGCAGGGCGTCACCGGCGGCACCCACGGCCTGTGGGGCAAGGCGGCCCTGCCGAACCAGTCGCAGTGCCCGCCCGGCACCGGCACCTCGGTCGGCTCCACCACCCCCTGCGGCAACGGCGCGGCCGGCATCGACAACCTGTGGCACGACGTCACCGCGGGCGGCGCCGAAGTCCCGTCCGGCGTGAACCCGTTGTGGCACACGAAGAACCTCGAAGCCAAGATCACGGGTTCGTATGGTTCGCAGTACGGCCTCGACCCCGTGAACGACCCTTCGGACCGCCTCACCGGCACCTACGCCCCGCACTACGACTCGACCCTGAAGTCGCCGTGGCTGTGGAACGACGACAAGAAGGTGTTCCTCTCCACCGAGACCGAGCAGTCGATCGCCGAGAAGGCGAAGTACGTGCGGGACAAGGGCCTCGGCGGCATCATGATCTGGGAGCTCGCCGGCGACTACCGCTTCGACACGGCCAAGAACGAGTACTTCATGGGCGACACCCTGCTGACGACCATCGACTCGGGTCTTCGGGGCGCAGCGCCCTACGGTGCCGAGAAGGCCTCCACCCAGCAGACGCAGTCGCTCGCGGTCGACGTGGACGTGCACGGCTTCGCCCTGGGGGACAACAACTACCCGATCACCCCGAAGATCAAGTTCACGAACCGCTCGTCCGTCACGATCCCCGGCGGCACGAAGATCGCGTTCGACTACGGCACCAGTTCCCCCGGCAGCATGGCCGACCAGTCAGGCTTCCGCCTGCGCGTCACCTCGAAGGGCCACAGCGGCCCCAACGCCGGCGGCCTGCGCGGCGACTTCCAGAAGGCGGAGCTGACGCTCCCGTCGTGGCAGTCGCTCGCCCCGGGCGCCTCGATCGAGCTGACCGTCAGCTACCAGCTGCCGATCGCGACACCGTCGAACTTCGTGTTCACCTTCGGCGGCCAGTCCTACGCGATCTCCGCCGACCACCCGCGCGTGGGCGGCAGCACCCCGCCGACCTCCACGACCACTACTACTACGACGTCCTCTCCAGTGTGCGCGCTGCCGGCGTGGGAGAGCTCGAAGGTCTACAACGGCGGCAACGACGTGGCGCACAAGGGCCGCAAGTGGCGCGCCCAGTGGTGGACGCAGAACGAGGAACCCGGCACCACCGGCGAGTGGGGCGTCTGGAGGGACCAGGGCGCCTGCTGAGCTCGTCAGCGATCTGTCAGGCGCGGGCCTTACGCTGTCCTCGTGACCGCCCCAGACCCGCGCCTGCAGGAGCTCCTCCTGCTCCGCAAGGTCCGCGACAGGATCGACCGCGAGTACCGCGACCCGCTGGACGTGGCGGCCCTCGCCCGAGGCGTCCACCTGTCCGCGGGCCACCTCTCCCGCGCCTTCCGCGCGGCCTTCGGCGAGTCCCCGTACAGCTACCTGATGACCCGCCGCGTGGAGCGGGCCATGACCCTGCTCCGCCGCGGCGACCTGTCCGTCACCGACGTGTGCTTCGAAGTCGGCTGCACCTCCCTCGGCACCTTCAGCACCCGCTTCTCCGAACTGGTCGGCATGTCCCCCAGCCAGTACCGCAAGGTCGCCGCCACCGACGGCCAGGGCATCCCGAACTGCCTGGCCAAAGCCGTGATGAGGCCGATCAGGAATCGAGAAGCGGCCCCCGGCCACTCCGATTAGGTTGACCGCATGTCAGTCATCATCGCCGCCGCCTTCCTCCCCGCGGACGACCCCGAGAAGTCCCTGGCCTTCTTCCGCGACGCCCTGGGCTTCGAGGTGCGCCAGGACGTCGGCAAGGGCACCATGCGCTGGATCACCGTGGGCCCCCCGGACCAGCCGGACACGAGCATCGTCCTGCACCCACCCGCCGCCGACCCCGGCGTCAGCGACGAGGAACGCCGCACCATCGCCGTCCTCATGGCGAAGGGCGTCTACACCGCCCTGTCGCTGGCCTCGCGCGACCTGCAGGGCACGTTCGACCGGGCGCGGGCCTGGGTCGAGGCTTCGGGGGTGGGGGAGGTGCTGCAGGAACCGGAGGACCAGCCTTGGGGGGTGCGGGACTGCTCGTTCCGCGACCCGGCCGGGAATCTGGTGCGCATCAACCAGCTGTGATCGGGGTTTCTCGGGGTTCGGGGTCTGTCTTGATCGCGAGTTGTCCACAGGCTGGTTGGTGCTGTGAGCTGCGGGTTTCTGGTTTCGGCTAGCCTGTGGACAGAGCGGGAACCAAAACCCGGGTTCGCGCGTTGCGTCAGGAGGAATCGCGCGGGGGAGCGGTGGGCAGCGCTCTGGTCGGTCCGCTTTCGACCCCGCCTTCGACTCTGTTGGGTCGCCGCTGCGCTTGGGTCGGTGGGCCAGCGAGTTCGCTGGTCGGCTGGTGTTCGGGCATCCCTCGGTTTCCAGGGGTTGGCTGGGCTATCGGTTGATCCTCACGGGGATTGCCTGGTGCGGCCAGGACCCTCCGCCAATCCTTGAGCCCTCGGTTCGCCGCGAAGGTCCGCGTGCCCAGCCCGGCCCCCGCCGAGCCTGCCTCGCCCGTCCAGCCCACCCGGCCGTCCAGCCCGCCCGCCGAGCCCGGCCCGTTGAGCCCGGCCCGCCGGGCCGAGCCGTTCAACCCCGGCCAAGCCACCCACCCAGGCCGACCCGCTTCGAGACCCCCGGGCCGGCCACCCGACCGCATCCCCTCCGACCGAGCCGCGTTGATCACGGCGCAAAACCCCCGCCAGGTACCGTGACCGCGTGCAGGAGCCCGTGTGGAACGAGTGGCGGCGGCCCGGCCCCACGCCCGCCCAGCGGCGGCGCGACATCATCGTGGCCGTCATCGTGCTGCTGTGCGCGGCCGAGATCACCGTGCTGATCAACAGCATGGGCGCCTTCACCTTCGGCAGCGCACCCAGCCTGCGCGAACAGCTCGCCTGGGTGCTCGCCCTGTCGGTGCCGCTCGTCGTGCGCCGGCGCTACCCGCTGGCCGTCATGATCGTGGTCTCGGTGCTGTTCATCGGTGCGCAGTGGCGGCAGACCGGCGACAACCTCGTGCCGTCGGCCGTGTTGTTCCTCGCGATCTTCACCGTGGGCGCGTGGGAGCGGAACCGGGTCCTCGCGCGCTGGTCGCGCATCGGCGTGATCGTCTGGATGTTCCTCTGGCTCGGCTTCCACCTCGTGCGCGCGATCATCGGGCCCGAGGTGCACTTCAAGAACGCCGCGGGGCCGATGGACCCGATGCTCGCCAGCGTCCTCTACGGACTCGAGTTCAACGTCTTCTTCTTCCTCTTCGCCTACGTGGTGGGCGAAATGGCGTGGACGGCCGCCCGGCGGCAGGCGCAGCTCGAGTTCAAGGCCGAGGAGTTGCGGCGGTCGCAGGAGCAGAACACCCGCGGCGCCATCGCGGCCGAACGCATGCGCATCGCCCGTGACCTGCACGACGTCGTCGCGCACCACGTGTCGGTGATGGGCATCCAAGCCGGCGCCGCGAGGAGGGTTCTCGACTCGGATCCCGTCATGGCGCGCGGCGCACTCCAGACCGTGGAGCAGACCGCGCGCACCGCTATCAACGAGTTGCGCGGACTGCTCGGCGTCCTACGAGCCGATGCCGAGACTGATTCGAAGGCGGCCCCTGGCCTCGACGACCTGCCGGAACTGCTCGACAACGCACGCGCTGCCGGGCTCGAGGTCTCTCATGGTGTCTATGGGGACCCACGCGACGTGCCTTCCGCTGTGGCGTTGTCTGCGTATCGGGTCGTGCAGGAAGCACTCACGAACGTCGTCAAACACGCCGATGCGCGCCATGTCGACGTGCGGATGCGTTTCCTGGAAAGCGCGTTGGAAGTGGAAGTCGCCGACGACGGGCGTGGGAACACGGCGTCCAACGGTTCTGGGTTCGGGCTTGTCGGCATGCGCGAACGTCTGGCCGTGCACGGCGGTTCGCTGGAGGCGGGGCCACGGCGCAAGGCGGGCTATCTCGTCCGTGCATCGCTTCCTACGGAGGAGACGGCGTGAGTTTGCGAGTTGTGCTGGCCGACGACCAGGACCTGGTCCGCGCCGGCTTCCGCGTCATCCTCGGCACCGAACCGGGAATCGAGGTCGTCGGGGAGGCGGGTGACGGCGCCGAAGCCGTCGAGCTGGTGACGTCGCTGCAGCCCGACGTCGTGCTGATGGACGTGCAGATGCCGCGCATGGACGGCCTCGAGGCCACCCGTCGGATCCTGTCCGCCGGGCACAGCACCCGCGTCGTCATCCTCACGACGTTCGACCGCGAGGACTACCTGTTCGAGGCGTTGCAGGCGGGCGCGAGCGGGTTCCTGCTGAAGAACGCGTCGCCCGAGGACCTCGTCGAGTCCGTCCGGGTGGTGGCGCGCGGCGACGCCCTGCTCTCGCCCGAGGTGACCCGGCGGGTGATCGCCCGGTTCAGCGGCACCGGCGCCCGCGAGCGGACGCGGCCTCCCGAGCTCACCGACCGCGAGTTCGAGGTGCTGGTCGAACTCGCCAAGGGCGCGTCCAACGCCGAGATCGCCGCCGCATTGTTCCTAGGGGAAACCACGGTCAAGACGCACGTCTCGCGCGTGTTGACCAAGCTCGGATTGCGCGACCGCACACACGCCGTGGTGTTCGCGTACGAACAAGGGATCGTCACGCCCGGAGGGTGAGCCCTCGGCCGGACGCCTACGCAATCTGACGTACGCGAGATCAGAACGTGAGCGGATGATGCGCGCGCTCGTGGTCGCGAGAGTAGGACGCGACACCACGAGAGAAGGAGCACACCGCGATGACCACCACCCGCAAGCTCGGCGGCCGTGCCCGCAAAGCGGTTCTGCTCGCGCACGTCCTCACGGCGGCGGCGTGGCTCGGCATCGACCTAGGCTTGGGCATCCTGGTCGTCGTCGCGTTGTCCACTTCGGACGTCACGACCGCTGGCATCGCGATCCGAGCGGTCGACATCTTCGCGATCTGGCCCATGTTCGTGGCCAGCGTCGCCTGCATGTTCTCCGGCATCGTGCTCGGTGTGTTCAGCAAGTACGGGCTCGTGAAGCACTGGTGGGTCGCGGTCAAGCTGGTCGTGAACGTCGGCATGTCGCTGCTGATCGCGTTCGCGCTGCGGCCGGGCATGGCCGAGGCGGCGCGGATCGGCGAACGGATGATGGCAGGTGACCCCACCGCGGTTCTCCCCGGCAACCTGATGGGCCCGGTCATCGTCGCGCCGACGCTGCTGCTGTTCGCCTACTTCCTCTCGGTGTTCAAGCCGTGGGGACGAATCCGCAGGTCAGCGCAGCCAGTCGAGCGCCAGCGCCGCGACCTCGTCGGGGCGGTCTAGCTGGAGGAAGTGCCCCGCGCCCGGCACGACCTCGACCCGCGAACCGGCGGCGAGCCCCGTGGCGGCGTCGGCGTACGCGGTGGGCGGGATGCACCCGTCGTCGGCGCCCGCGAGCACCAGCATGGGGATCGACGCCGGCATCTCCGACACCGCGCCGAGCTCGGCGAGCGCCGGGTCGTGCAGTGACCGGTCGAAGTTCGCCCGGTACAGCTTGAGCGAGTTGGTCCGCACGGCCGGATCCGCGTACAGCTCCTGGACGTAGCGCGGCACCTCGAGTCCCGGCGACCACGTGCGCCACAGGTAGTCGATCAACGTGTCGTTCAGCAGCGCCTCGCCCACACCCGGCACCTGGAACAGGAACAGGTAGAAGAACCGTTGCTGCTGCGCGGGATCGTCGAAGATCGTGCGCAACGCGGCCGGCGGCGGCACGGACATCGTGATCACTCTGCGCACCAGGTCGGGCCGGATCGCCGCGAGCCTCCCCGCCACTCCGGCGCCGATGTCGTGCCCGATCACGTCCACGGGCTCGTCCGACAACGCCGCGTTGACCGCCGCGGCATCGGCGGCGAGCGTGAGTCCGTCGCCGAACCTCAGGCTGTCCACAGTGGATGGGTGGTGCCCGCGAAGGAACGGCGCGACCACGCGGCGCCCGGCGGCGACGAGACGTTCGGCGAGCGGTCCGAACGACTGCGGGTGGTCCGGGAAGCCGTGCCAGCACACGACGACGGGTCCGTCGCCCGCGGCCAACGCCGGGAAGTCGAGCCGTTCGGTCCGGATGACGATCTCGTCGAACCGCATCAGCGTCCCGCCCGCATCAGCGTCCCGCCCGCGTCAGGATCCGGCCTGGCATCAGAAGTCCACCCTCATCACGAAACGGCGTTTGGTCGGGTGCGTGACCTCCGCGAACCCGGCCTCCTCGAACACCTGCCGCGCGCCGACGTGCATCTCGCCCCACGTGACGTTCTGGCCGGGTGCGGCGAACATCGGGTATGCCTCAACGGCGCGTGCGCCGTTCTTGCGCGCGTGGTCGACGGAGGCCGCGGCGAGTTCGTAGGTGAGGCCTTGGCGGCGGAACCCTTTGCGCACCACGAAGCACGTCACGGCCCAGACGCCGTCGTCGTCCTTGTCCTCGGTGCGGCCCTTCCAAGGGATGGGCAGGTCGAGGAGTTTGGCGTAGTTGCAGCGGGGCTCGACGGCGACCCAGCCTGCGGGCTGGTCGTCCACGTAGGCCACGAGGCCGCTGCCCCGGGCGGACTGCTCCTCGTGAGCGGCGTAGCGCTGGTCCTGGGTGGAGTCACGCCACATCCAGCCCTTGACCTTGTAGCGCTGGCAATGGCATTTGCCGGGTTCGGAGCCGTCGAAGATGGCCTCGACGTCTCCCCAGGGCACCTCGTCCGACGCCACGATCCGGATCATGCCGCCTAGCGTAAGGCTGCCGGGGTGGTCTCACCGGGTTTCCCGCGCATCCCCAAGCGGATGCCGGCCTCATGCATCGTGGGTGAGCGCTGGACGAGTGCTGGGGGCTGGTCGAGTGCTGGGGCTGGTCGAACTTGGGCGGGCTGTGGCTGCGGTTGGTTCGGCACTCTTGCGCCTGTCACAGCACGTCCTGGCGTGGTCCAGTCTCGCGCGAACGGCTCGGCTCCGTCTCAGCGCTCCCGACTCGGACCTGGCTTGACTTGATCGGCACCGAGCCCGGCCCGCACCGCGCCCCACGGGCGCGATGCGGTCGAACTCAAACCCGGCCTGGTCCAGACCGGGCCGGCGCCGGACCGACTCCGTCCACACTCGCGGACCTGGTCCGGTATCCACCCCCTGATCCGGGGCCCCTCCCACCACCGGTCCAAGTCCGAATCCGGCCCTCCCCGAACCCGAGCGATCCGGCCCCGCGTTTCCTTGCCTTGCGGAACGAAGAAATCGCGGTTTCGGTTCCCCGGCTATCCACAGGCTACCGCGCCCCGAGAACCCGCAGGTCACAGCGCTACAACCCTGTGGACAACTCGAGATCTTGACCGAAAGGGGAACCCCAAGAGCGACCCCAGGAGACACGGCTAGAGAGACTGGGTCAGGTTCACCGGGTTCCCGTCCGGATCGAAGACGTGGGCCACCCGCTGCCCCCACGGCATGTCGTTGGCCGGCCCCCGCACCCGCCCACCGGCAGCCGGCACCAGCGGCAGCAACGCGTCGACGTCCTCCACGTCGATGCTCAGCGTGATCCGCGGGGCGGCCGAGAGGTCGGCGGACTCGGACACCAGGCCCAGCAGGGCGTCGCCGATGCGCAGCATCGTGTAGAACACCTCCCCGGACTCCGGGTACCGCGACACCTCGACCGCACCGAACACGTCCGCGTAGAACGCCTGGACCCGGTCGAGACCAGGCGTGACGATGATCGGCTGAATGGCCATGACAAACCCCTCCTCGGCAGACCGACTAGGAGGAGGTACGGGCCGGCCCGGCGGAACTGTCCGGTGTGCACCCGAACAGGGGCAGCAGGGCCGAGACGCCCAGGTAGGTGACGATGCCGGTCACCAGGCCGTCGCGCACGTCCAGGAACACCAGGCCGAACGGTTCGGCCAGGCCCGGGCGCATCTGCCAGTACGCGGGGGAGCCGTTGGCGGCGACCGGGACCAGCCACGCGCCCGCGCACGACGCCGCCGGGTCGCGCAGGGCCTCGGCGACCTGCGGGCGGCCGCGCAGCCACCAGGCGAAAGGAGGCATCGACATCGTCGCGTCCTCGTGCAGCAGGGCCACCAGGGCTTCCACGTCGTGTCGTTCGAAGGCGTCGCAGTAGCGGTTCAGCAGTGCTCGTTGTGCCGGGTCTTCGGGGTGCAGGGGAGTGCCGGGGTCGGTGACCTTCAGGGTGGCCCTGGCTCGTTGCAGGGCGCTCGTCACGGCCGGGACCGAGACGGACAGGAGGGCGGCCACCTCGGAGGCCTGCCAGGCCAGGACGTCGCGCAGGACAAGGACCGCGCGCTGGCGCGGGGGGAGCAGTTGCAGGGCCGCCACGAACGCCAGGCGCACCGTGTCGCGCAGGACCGCCTGGTCTTCCGGCAGGACCAGGGCGTCCGGGACCGGCTGCACGAAGACGCGTTCGTGCAGGGGTGTGTCCAGGGGGCCGCCCGGCTCGCGCAGGTCCACGGCCAGGGCTCGGCGCTGGGAGCTGCGCAGCATGTCGATGCAGATGTTCGTGGCTATGCGGTAGAGCCAGGTCCGCAGCGAGGCGCGTTGTGCGTCGTAGGTGGCGTAGGCCTTCCACGCGCGCACGAGCGTTTCCTGCACGGCGTCCTCGGCTTCGAAGCCCGAGCCGAGCATGCGGTAGCAGTAGCCGGTCAGCTCCACGCGGAACGGCTCCAGCGCCTCGATCACGCGCCGACCCTACGCGGACCGATTGGTTTTCGCGCGCGGCTCCGTACACCGTGCATGACTGACATTCGCGCCGCCATCGCAGCGGAACGACGTGAGCAGGCTGCGGTCCTGCGCGGGCTCACCCGGGAACAATGGGACTCGCCCAGCCTCTGTGCCGGATGGACGGTCAAGCACGTCGTCGCCCACACCACGCTGCCGTTCCGGTCCAAGGGCTCGCGGGTGCTGTTCGAGACGCTCAAGTCCGGGGGCCGGTTCCACCGCGCCGCCGACCGCATGGCGCGCGAGGACGCCGCGGCGCTGTCCGCGGACGAGCTGGCGGGCGTGGTCGAGGCCAACGCCGGGCACCCGTGGGCACCGCCCGGTGGCGGGCTGCTGGGGGCCCTGTCGCACGACGTCATCCACGGGCTCGACATCACCGTCGCGCTCGGACTGGACCGGCGGGTGCCGCACGACCGGCTGAGGCTGGTGCTCGACGGCATGCGGTCGCGCAACGTCCGCCACTTCGGGGCCGACCTCGACGGCAAGCGGCTCGAGGCCACCGACCTCGACTGGACCTTCGGCGAGGGCCGGCCCGTGCGGGGGCTCGCCCAGGACCTGCTGCTGCTGATCTGCGGCCGGACCCTGCCCCCGCACCGGGTCAGCTGACCGACGACCGCACCTGCGCCGTCGCCTCGAGCGTCGCGGTCAGGAACCGGGCGACCACCCGGCGTTCCTCCGCGCTCATGCCGTCCCAGGCGGCCGCGTAGCCGCGGGCGAGCGGGGCGAAGAACTCCGCCGCCAGGGCCTGGGCGTCGGACAGGACGCGCAGCTCGACGCGGCGGCGGTCCTCCGGGTCGCGTTCGCGGACCACGTGACCCGCTCTCTCCAGGCGGTCCAGCACCGACGTGGTGGCCGAGGCGCTCAGGTTCAGCGCCTTGGCCAGCCCGCCGGGGGTCAGCGGGGTCGTCATGATCAGGTTCAGCGCCGTCATGTCCGTCGGGTGCAGGGCGTGGGCCGCGCTGAAGATCTCCAGGAACCGGTTCGACTCCATCACCAACCCGCGCAACAGCATGCTCAGGTCGTGGTCGGTTGCGTCGCTCACCAACCCAGCTTACAGTTCGGCCATCGAAACGTTCGACGATCGAAGGAATCACTGATGCGAGTCCTGGCCGGGGTCCTGCTCGTCGTCTGGCTGGCCCTGGGTGGCTTCACCGGACCGTACGCGGGCAAGCTGTCCGAGGTGGCGGAGAACGACAGCAGCGCGTTCCTGCCCAACTCCGCCGAGTCCACCCAGGTCGCCGAGCTGCAGAAGAAGTTCCAGCGCGACAACAAGATCCCGGCGATCGTCGTCGTGGAACGGCAGAGCGGGCTGACCGAGGAGGACAGGAAGTACCTCGCCGACGAGGTCGAGGGCTTCGAGGCATCCCCGGTCATCCCGTCGCCGAACGACGACAAGGCCGCGCAGGTCGTCGTGCTCCTCGACCCCGCCAAGGACGTCAAGGACTCGGTCTTCGAGCTCCGCGACGGCACCCGCGGCGCCCCCGAAGGGCTCACGGTGCTGGTCACCGGGCCGGCCGCGCAGGTCGCCGACCTCGTCGAGGCGTTCGGCGGCATCGACGGGCTGCTGCTGATCGTCGCGGGAGCGGTGGTCGCGCTGATCCTGCTCGTCGTCTACCGCAGCCCGCTGCTGCCGGTCGTGGTGCTCGTGTCCGCGGTGTTCGCGCTCGGCCTCGCCAGCTTCGCCGTGTACCTGCTGGCCAAGAACGACGTGCTGGCGCTCAACGGCCAAAGCCAGGGCATCCTGTCGATCCTCGTGTTCGGCGCGGCCACGGACTACGCGTTGCTGCTGGTGTCGCGGTTCCGCGAGGAACTGCGCGACACGCAGGACAGGTTCGCGGCGATCCGCGCGGCCTGGCGCGGCACGATCGAACCCATCGCCGCGTCCGCCGGCACGGTCATCCTCGGCGTGCTGTGCCTGCTGTTCAGCGATCTCGACTCCAACAAGGGCCTCGGGCCGGTCGCGGCCATCGGCATCGGCGCCGCGCTGCTCACGACCATGACGTTCCTGCCCGCCACCCTCGCCCTGCTGGGACGGGCCGCGTTCTGGCCGTTCGCGCCGAAGTTCGGCTCACCGCACCCCGAGACGAGCGGGCTCTGGGGCCGGGTCGCGGCGTTCGTGCGCGGCAAGCCCCGCGCCATCTGGATCGTCACGACGCTCGTGCTGCTCGTCGGCGCCGCGTTCCTGCCGCAGCTCAAGGCCTCCGGAACCGCCCAGTCCGACGTGTTCCTGACGCCCGTCGAGTCCGTCGCGGGACAGGAGGTGCTGTCGCGGCACTTCCCCGGCGGCACCGGTTCCCCGACGGTCATCATCGCACCGGAGGGCAAGACCGCCGAGGTGCTGGACAAGTCCAAGGTGGACGGTGTCGCGAACGTGCGCCCCAGCGGAACCGCCGACGGCCTGGTCGCGATCGAGGCCACGCTGACGGACGCGCCCGACTCCGACGCCGCCGTCGCGACCGTCGAACGCCTCCGCGCGGCCGTGGACGGCATCGACGGCACGAAGGTCGGCGGGCCCACCGCGACGCTGCTCGACACCAGGACGACGTCCGAGCACGACCGGCTGCTGATCATCCCGATCGTGCTGGTCGTGATCTTCCTCGTGCTGGCGCTGCTGCTGCGGTCGCTGCTGGCGCCGTTGCTGCTGATCGCGACGGTGGTGCTGTCGTTCGCCGCCACCATGGGAGTCTCGGCGCTGGTGTTCAACCACGTCTTCGGCTTCCCCGGCGCGGACCCGGTGGTGCCGCTCTTCGGGTTCGTCTTCCTGGTGGCACTGGGCATCGACTACAACATCTTCCTGATGACCCGCGTCCGCGAGGAGACCCACGAGCTCGGCACCGTCGAGGGCACCATCCGCGGGCTCAGCCTCACCGGCGGCGTGATCACCTCGGCGGGCGTCGTGCTGGCGGCGACGTTCGCGGCCCTCGCGGTGCTGCCGATCCTGTTCCTCACCCAGATCGCGTTCATCGTCGCGTTCGGCGTGCTGCTCGACACGCTGCTGGTGCGGTCGCTGCTCGTGCCGGCGCTGTCGGTCGACATCGGCGGCCGGATCTGGTGGCCCTCGAAGCTGCGGTGAGCGAGGATCACCCGCATGACCCCCACCGCCCGCCGGCTCAACCGCGCCACGCTCCACCGGCAGATGCTGCTGGAGCGTGAGCCCGCCGGGCCGGTGACGGCGGTGGAGAAGGTCGTCGCGATCCAGGCGCAGGAACCCGCCTCGCCCTACGTCGCGCTGTGGAACCGGGTCGAGGACTTCGACCCGGCCGGCCTCGACGCGGCGTTCGCGAGCGGCGAGGTCCGCAAGGCGTCGCTCATGCGGATCACCCTGCACGCCGTCACCGCCGCCGACCACGAGGTGTTCCACCACGCCATGCTGCCCGTGCTGCGGGCGTCACGGCTGCACGACAAGCGGTTCCGCGGCATGGACATCACGGTTGAGCAGGCCGACGCGCTGCTGGAGCACCTGCGGGAGTTCACCGCGCAGCCCCGCCAGAAGGCCGAGATCGAGGAACTCCTGCACACCCACGTCGGCGACGTCGGCGAACCCGGCGTGTGGTGGGCGCTGCGCACCTACGGCGGGCTCGTGCACGCGCCGACGGGCGGGCCGTGGTCGTTCGGGCTGCGGCCGTCCTACCGGTCCGTGCCGGCCGGGCCGCGCGAGCAGAAGGCCGCGGTGGCCGAACTGCTGCGCCGCTACCTCACCGGGTTCGGGCCCGCGACCGTCCCCGACATGAACCAGTTCACGATGCTGCCGCGCACCACCATCCGGGAAGCGCTGGCACTGCTCGACCTCGTGCGGGACGGCGAGCACTACGACGTTCCACAAGGGACGCTCCCCGACGAGGACACCCCCGCCCCGCCACGGCTGATGGCCATGTGGGACAGCATCCTGCTCGCCTACGCCGACCGCAGCCGCGTCCTCCCCGAGCAGTACCGGAAAGCGGTCATCCGCGCCAACGGCGACACCCTGCCCACCCTGCTCGTCGACGGGCACGTGGCCGGGGTGTGGCGCCCGGTCGAGGCCGGCGTCGAACTCACCTCGTTCCACGCCCTCACCGACGACCAGTGGGCCGGTCTCGAGGAGGAGGCGGCGGCGCTGAAGAAGTTCCTCGGCGACCGCGAGCCGCAGGTCTACCGGCGGTACGCGCGCTGGTGGAACTCCCTTCCCGCCCACGACGTCCGGGTCGTCTAGAGCCGGGCGGCGACCTCGCGGGCACGGTCCAGCTCCCGCCGGAACCGGGCGGGATGGGCGGCCGCCAGGTCCTCGTGCAGCGCCAGGGACTCGGTGATGGCGGCCGCGGCCTCCGCGCGCTCGCCGCGCAGGTCCCGGACCACGGCGTGGTCCGTCAGCGCGTCGGCGAGCAGATGGGCGTGCTCCCGCGGCTCCCCGGAATGCCACTCGCGGTACTCGGCGACCGACCGCAGCGACGCCTCCAGCGCGGCCCCGTGGTCGCCCACGTGGGCTGAGGCCACGGCGAAGGTGTTGCGCGCCATGGCCTTGCCGCTCGCCACCCGGTAGAGCTCGACTCCCCGCGCGGCGGCGTCCGCGGCCTCCCGGTAGGACCGCCGCGAGAGCAGCAGGCTCGCCCTGTTCGTCCACGCACGGGCCAGCTGGTCGCGGTCGTCGTGCCGGGACGCGAGCGCGATGGCCTCGTCGCTGGAGGCCAGCGACCCGTCGAGGTCGCCGACGTCGTGCAGCGCGCCGCCCAGACCGGCCAGCGCGAGCGCGAGGCGCAGCTCCAGCCGCACCACCGCGGCCGGGCTCCCGGCCTTCGCGAGGAGCGAGCGGTAGCGGGCCACCGACGTGCGGGCCGCGCCCGCCGCCTCCTCGTAGAGCCCGAGGTCGTGCAGGCGGATGCCCTGGTTGTGCAGGGCGGCCGCCAGGTGGGCGCGGAACTCGTCGTTCCTGGCGCGGGCGCGGAGGACGGCGACGGCTTCGGCCTCCGACGCGCGCGACTCGGCGAAGCGGCCGAGGCGGAGCTGCACGGCGCTGAGCTCGTGCAGAGCGGTGTAGCAGCGGATGGCCTCGCCCCTCGCGTGCCGCCAGAACTCCGCGGCCTCGGTGAGCGCCCCGGCCGCCCGGCCGAACTCACCGATCCGCGCGAGCCGCGTGGCGAACTCGCGCAGGGCGTGCGCGAGGCCGTGGCCCGGCGGGGGACCGCCGCGCACCGGCTCCTGGGCGCGCAGCGCGGCGACGGCCTCCCCGGCGACCCGGGCCGACTCCTCGTGCCTGCCCAGCTCACCCAGCACGTGCAGCACCCAGAACCGGGCCGAGTGGGCGACCTCGGTGCTGTACTCGCCGGGCACGGCCAGCTCCGCGGCCAGCCGGAGCTCCTCCCGCGCCAGGGGCAGCGCCTCCTCGTAGCGCCCCAGGTCCACCAGCAGCGACCGCGACGCGGTCAGCGCCCGGCGCAGGTCCGCGGGATCGCCCGCCTCCCGGCGCAGCTCGACCGCCTCGTGGTAGGCGCGCATGGCAAGGTCGTCCCACCCGGCGTCGTGGAACGACTCGGCCAGGTGCACCAGGGAGGCGGGCAGCTCGTCCGGCGTCCGCCACGACGACCGCGGGGTGTCGCGCAGCCGTTCTACGACGGGGAAGTGCACCCGCATGACCTTCCACGGGTCCGGCCAGGCGTCCTTGCCCCTGCGGTGGTGCGTGTCCTCGACACGGACTCGTTCGATCACGGACGACTGGATAGCACGCCGGCCGCACCTCGGGGACCGGTTTCGCCACCACCCGGCGTTCTCACCGACCGTGACCGCGGTCAGCCCCAACGGGGGAGACCTGGGTCTCCCCGGCCTCAAGAACGCGTAAAAGCCGCCCCTGACGCCGTAAGGACGCTGTCAGGCATCCCCTGATCAGGCATTTCCCTGGTGCACGCTTCCGGGCGTCATCAAGACCAAGTTGTGGAAGGGAGCGGCGTCATGGCCGACCTGGCCTACGCGTTGCTGCTGATCGGGAGTTTCGTCGTGCTCGGCCTCACGGTGCGCGGACTGGAGAAGTTGTGAGCACGGGACTCGCGGCCAACGCCGTGGCGGGCGTGCTCGCCCTCGCCCTGATCGTCTACCTGTTCGTCGCCCTCGTCAGGCCGGAGAAGTTCTGATGTCCCCTCTCGTGGCCGGCCTGGTGCAGGTCGGCATCCTGTTCGCGGCCCTGGCGGTCGTGTACCGGCCCCTCGGCGATCACATGGCCCGGGTCTTCCAGGCCGAGCGGCACCTCCGCGTCGAGAAGGCCGTGTACCGGCTGGGGCGCATCGACCCCGACGCCGGGCAGAAGTGGAGCACCTACGCCTACGGCGTGCTGGGCTTCTCGTTCGTCGGCATCGTGCTGCTGTACGTGCTCCAGCGCGTCCAGTCCGTGCTGCCGTTCGACTTCGGCCGCGGCGACGTCGGGCCGGGCATGGCGTTCAACACCGCCATCAGCTTCGTGGCCAACACGAACTGGCAGTCGTACGTGCCGGAGGCGGTCATGGGCCACGCGGTCCAGATGATCGGCCTGACCGTGCAGAACTTCGTGTCGGCGGCCGTCGGGCTCGCCGTCGCGATCGCGCTCGTGCGCGGGTTCGTGCGCAGCCGCACCGACCGGCTCGGCAACTTCTGGGTCGACCTCGTCCGCGGCACCGTCCGGATCCTGCTGCCCATCGCGTTCCTCGGCGCGATCGTGCTGATCGCCTTCGGCGTCACGATGAGCCTCAAGTCCGGAGTGGACGTCGACGGGCAGACGGTCGCCACCGCCCCCGTCGCCAGCCAGGAGGTCATCAAGGAGCTCGGCACCAACGGCGGCGGCGTCCTCAACGCCAACTCCGCCCACCCGTTCGAGAACCCGAGCGAGTGGACCAACCTCATCGAGATCTTCCTGATCCTGGTGATCCCGGTGTCGCTCACCCGCACGTTCGGCCGGCTCGTCGGCGACCGGAAGCAGGGCTACGTCCTGCTCGGCGTCATGGGCGTCATCTGGACGGCCGTGCTCGGCGTCATCTGGGCGGCCGAGGCGACCGGGCTGCGGCCGCTGGAGGGCAAGGAGCTGCGGTTCGGCATCGCCGGCAGCGCGATCTTCGCCGACGCCACCACCGGCACGTCCACCGGCGCCGTCAACTCGATGCACGACAGCTACACCGGCCTCGGCGGCGGCGCGACGCTGCTCAACATGCTGTTCGGCGAGATGACGCCGGGCGGCGTCGGCACCGGGCTCTACAGCATCCTCGTCATGGCGATCATCGCGATGTTCCTCGCCGGCCTGATGGTCGGCCGCACCCCCGAGTACCTCGGCAAGAAGCTGGGGCGCAAGGAGGTCACGGCCGCGGCGGTGTCGATCCTCGCCATGCCGACCGTGCTGTTGATCGGCGCCGGCATCGCGGCGGTCCTGCCCGGAACGCAGGCGGCGCTCAACAACCCCGGCGCGCACGGGCTCTCCGAGATCCTCTACGCCTACGCGTCGGCGTCGAACAACAACGGCAGCGCGTTCGCCGGCATCACCGTCACCAGCGACTGGTTCCAGTCCTCGCTCGGCCTGTGCATGCTGTTCGGCCGGTTCCTGCCCATCATCGCGGTCCTCGCGCTGGCCGGATCGCTCGCCGGGCAGAAGAAGGTCCCGGTCACCGCGGGCACCCTGCCCACCACCGGCCCGCTCTTCGCCACGCTGCTCACCGGCTCGATCGTGCTGGTGGCCGCGCTCACGTTCGTTCCCGCACTCGCTCTCGGTCCCATCGCGGAGGCACTGCAGTGACCCCGAAACCCGGTCTCGCGGCCGCACTTCCCGAGGCCCTGAGGAAGCTCCACCCGCGCCACCAGCTGCGCAGCCCCGTCATGTTCGTCGTCTGGGCAGGCTCCCTGCTCGTCACCGCGTTCGCCGTGATCGACCCGAGCGTGTTCACCGTCGCGGTGGCGCTGTGGCTGTGGTTCACCGTGCTGTTCGCGAACCTCGCCGAGGCCGTCGCCGAAGGACGCGGCAAGGCGCAGGCCGACTCGCTGCGCAAGACCAAGAAGGACGCCGTCGCGCGGCTGCTGAACGGGGACACCGTTCCCGGCACCGAGCTCAAGGTCGGCGACCTGGTCGTCGTCGAGGCGGGCGAGGTCGTCCCCGGCGACGGCGACGTCGTCGAGGGCATCGCCACCGTCGACGAGTCCGCCATCACCGGCGAGTCCGCGCCCGTCATCCGCGAGTCGGGCGGCGACCGGTGCGCGGTCACCGGCGGTACGACCGTGCTGTCCGACCGGATCGTCGTCAAGATCACCACCAAGCCCGGCGAGTCCTTCGTGGACCGGATGATCGCGCTCGTCGAGGGCGCCGAACGGCAGAAGACGCCGAACGAGATCGCGCTGACGATCCTGCTGTCGACGCTCACGATCATCTTCCTGCTCGCCGTGGTGGCGCTGCAGCCGTTCGCGATCTACTCCGGCGGCGAGCAGTCCGTCGTCGTGCTGACCGCGCTGCTGGTGTGCCTGATCCCCACGACGATCGGCGCGCTGCTGTCCGCCATCGGCATCGCGGGCATGGACCGGCTGGTGCAGCGCAACGTGCTGGCGACCTCCGGCAAGGCGGTCGAGGCCGCGGGCGACGTCGACACGCTGCTGCTCGACAAGACCGGCACGATCACCTGGGGCAACCGGCGCGCCACCGAGTTCATCCCGGTCGGGCCGACCGACCACGAGACGCTGGTGGCCGCCGCGCGGCTCGCGAGCCTCGCCGACGACACCCCCGAGGGCCGCAGCATCCTCGAGCTCGCGGGCGGGCAGCCGGCGAGCGAGCACGAGAAGACCGGCGAGTTCGTGCCGTTCACCGCGCAGACCAGGATGTCCGGCATCGACCTCGGCGGCCGCAGCATCCGCAAGGGCGCCGCGTCCGCGTTCGAGCTCACCGACACCGCTCGCGAGGTCGTCGACGAGATCAGCGCCCGGGGCGGCACCCCGCTCGTCGTGGCCGAGAACGGCCGGGTGCTCGGCATCATCCGGCTCTCCGACGTCGTCAAGCCCGGCATGAGGGAACGCTTCGCCGAGCTGCGCGCGATGGGCATCCGCACGGTCATGGTCACCGGCGACAACCCGCTGACCGCCAAGGCCATCGCGGACGAGGCGGGCGTCGACGACTTCCTCGCCGAGGCCAAGCCCGAGGACAAGATGGCCCTGATCCGGCAGGAACAGGAGGGCGGGCGGCTCGTCGCGATGACCGGCGACGGCACCAACGACGCGCCCGCGCTCGCCCAGGCCGACGTCGGCGTCGCCATGAACACCGGCACGTCGGCCGCGAAGGAGGCCGGCAACATGGTCGACCTCGACTCGGACCCGACGAAGCTCATCGAGATCGTGGAGATCGGCAAGCAGCTGCTGATCACCCGCGGCGCGCTGACGACGTTCTCCGTGGCGAACGACCTCGCGAAGTACTTCGCGATCCTGCCCGCCATGTTCGCGGCGATCTACCCGGCGCTCGACAAGCTCAACATCATGCGCCTCGCGACACCGCAGTCCGCGATCCTGTCGGCGGTGATCTTCAACGCCCTGGTGATCGTGGCGCTGATCCCGCTGGCGCTGCGGGGAGTGCGGTACCGGCCGTCCAGCGCTTCGGCGCTGCTGCGGCGCAACCTGCTGATCTACGGCCTCGGCGGCGTCGTCACGCCGTTCGCCGGGATCTGGCTGATCGACCTGCTCGTACGACTCGTCCCCGGGATCGGCTGAACCATGACCACCTTCCTCAAGCAGTCGTGGGCGGGACTTCGCATCCTGCTCGCGCTCACCGTGCTCCTCGGCGTGCTGTACCCGCTGGCCGTGTGGGGCGTGTCGCGCCTTCCCGGCCTGCACGCCCACGCCGAGGCCACCGACACCACACTCGTCGCCGTGGCACGGGAAGGCGACCGGTACTTCGTGCCGCGCCCGTCCGCCGCCACGTTGCCCGCGTCCGGAGGGTCGAACAAGGGCGAGTTGAACGAGGACTACACCAAGGTCGTCGACGAACGCCGGACCGCCGTCGCGCAACGCGAGGGCGTGCCGGAGGACCAGGTGCCGCAGGACGCCGTCACGGCGTCGGCCTCGGGCCTCGACCCGGACATCAGCCCGGCTTACGCGCAGATCCAGGTCCCGCGGGTGGCGCGCGCGACCGGCCTGCCCGTCGGGAAGGTGCGGGAACTGGTCGCGGACGCCACCGGCGGCACCTTCACCACCACCGTCAACGTGACCGCGCTCAACCGTGCCCTCGACAGCGCGACCCGCTGACGGCCGCCGGGGAGAGCTGAGGATCTACCTCGGTGCCGCTCCCGGCGTCGGCAAGACCTTCGCCATGCTCGGCGAGGCCCACCGGCGCCGGGAGCGCGGCACGGAGGTCGTCGTCGGCCTCGTCGAGACCCACGGCCGGGAGAAGACCGCGACCCTCCTGCGCGGCCTGGAGGTCCTGCCCCGCAAGCAGGTCGGCCACCGCGGGCTCGCCGTCGAGGAGATGGACGTCGACGCGGTCCTCGCCCGCGCGCCCGAGGTCGCCGTCGTCGACGAGCTCGCGCACACCAACGCGCCCGGCTCGCGCAACGAGAAGCGGTGGCAGGACGTCGAGGAACTGCTCGACGCGGGCATCGACGTCCTGTCCACCGTCAACGTCCAGCACCTCGAGTCGCTGAACGACGTCGTCGAGCGGATCACCGGCGTGCGGCAGCGGGAGACCGTGCCGGACGAGGTGGTCCGCCGCGCCGAACAGGTCGAGCTCGTCGACCTCACACCCGAGGCGCTGCGCAGGAGGCTCGCGCACGGCAACGTGTACCCGGCGCACCGCATCGACGCCGCGCTGGGCAACTACTTCCGGCTCGGCAACCTCACGGCGTTGCGCGAGCTCGCCCTGCTGTGGGTCGCGGACCAGGTCGACGTGGCGTTGCAGCGCTACCGCAGCGAGAAGGACATCACCGACACCTGGGAGACCAGGGAACGCGTCGTCGCCGCCATCACCGGCGGCCGGGAGAGCGAGACGCTGATCCGCCGCGCCCGCCGGATCGCGACCAGGGCGGGCGCCGAACTGCTCGTCGTGCACGTCCTGCGCGGCGACGGCCTGTCCGGCGCCACTCCCGAGCACGTCGCCCGGTCCCGCCGGATCACCGAGGACGTCGGCGCGACGTTCCACTCGGTGGTCGGCGACGACGTGCCGACGGCGCTGCTGGAGTTCGCCCGCGGCGTCAACGCCACCCAGCTCGTGCTCGGCACCTCGCGCCGGTCGCGGGTGGCGCGCGCGTTCGACGAGGGCATCGGTGCCGCGGTCGTGCAGGAGTCCGGCGCGATCGACGTGCACATGGTCACCCACGACGAGTCACGGCGCGGGCTGCGGTGGAAGGTCGACGAGCCGTTGCCGTTGCGGCGCAGGCTCTTCGGCTGGGCCCTCGCGCTGGTGCTGCCGGCCGCCGTCACCGGCCTCGGCATGCTGTGGCGCGCCGAGCTCGACTTCTCCACCGACCTGGTGGCGTTCCTGCTGGTGACGTGCGTGGTGGCGATCGCGGGCGGACTGGGTCCCGCGCTGTCCTGCGCGGTCCTCGGCGCCGGGCTGCTGAACTTCTTCTTCACCGAGCCCTACTACAGCCTCCAGGTGCGGACACCGGAGAACGTGATCACGCTGGCCGCCATGGTGATCGTCGCGACCGTCGTCGCGCTGACCGTCGACCGGGCCGCCCGGCTCGCGGAACAGGGCGCGCGGGCGCGGACCGAGGCCGCGCTGCTCGCCTCCTACTCGCGGACCGTGCTGACGTCGCCGTACCCGCTCGCGCGGCTGCTGGAGAAGATCCGGGAGAACTTCGGCCTCGACTCCGTGGCGCTGCTCGAACGCCGGTCCGGTGCCTGGGAACGGGTCGCGTGCGTCGGGCCGCGGCCGTGCGACGAACCGGACGAGGCCGACGCCGACGTGCCGGTCACCTCCGACGTCCACCTGGCGCTGCGCGGCCGCGTGCTGCCCGCGAGCGACCAGCGCGTGCTGGAGGCGGCCGCCGGGCAGGCGCTGATGGCCCTGCGGCAGCAGCGGATGACCGACGAGACGAGGGACGCGCACCGCAAGGTCGAGACCTCGGAGCTGCGCACGGCGTTGCTGTCGGCGGTCGGCCACGACCTCCGCACCCCGCTCACGTCGATCAAGGCGGCCATCGGCAGCCTGCGCGACCCGTCCCTGCCACTGTCCACAGAGGACGTCGGTGAGCTGATGGCGACCGTGGAGGAGTCCGCGGACCGGCTGACCGGCCTCGTGGACAACCTGCTCGACTCCTCCCGGCTCGCCACCGGGTCGGTCGAACCGGTGCTGCGGCCGGTCGGCTACTACGAGGTCGTCGCGAAGGCGCTCGCCGGACTCGGGGGAGAGGTCGCGGTGCAGGTGGCGGAGGACCTGCCGCACGTGCGCGCGGACCTCGGGCTGCTGGAGCGGGTCGTCGCGAACGTCGTCGACAACGCCCTGCGCCACGGCAGCCCCTCGCCGGTGGCGATCAGGGCGAGCCGGCACGGGGCGGTCGTCGAGCTCCGGGTCGTCGACCACGGCCCCGGGCTGCCGAAGAACGCGGGGGACAGGGTGTTCGCGCCCTTCCAGCGCCTCGGCGACCGCTCCGGCCCCGGCGTCGGGCTGGGCCTGAGCGTCGCCAGGGGCTTCACCGCCGCGATGGGCGGCGAGATCAGCGCGGAGGACACACCGGGTGGCGGGCTGACCGTGGTCATCTCCCTGCCCGTCCACGAGGAGGGGCCATGACCTCGGTACTGGTGGTGGACGACGAGCCGCAGATCGTGCGCGCGCTGAGGATCAACCTCAGCGCCCGCGGCTACGACGTGCTGACGGCCTGCGACGGCAGGTCCGCGCTCGGCGTCGCGGCGGAGGGCAGACCGGACGTCGTCGTGCTCGACCTCGGCCTGCCCGACCTCGACGGCGTGGACGTGATCGCCGGGCTGCGCGGCTGGACGGCCGTGCCGATCATCGTGCTGTCCGCGCGCACCGACTCCCGCGCCAAGGTCGAGGCCCTGGACGCGGGCGCGGACGACTACGTGACCAAGCCGTTCGGGATGGACGAGCTGCTGGCCCGGCTGCGCGCCGCGGTGCGCAGGACCGCGGCGCGGGAGGCCGGCGACCCGGTCGTCGAGACCGCGTCGTTCGTCGTGGACCTGGCGGCGAAGAAGGTGCGGCGCGGCGGCCGCGAGGTGCACCTGACACCGACGGAGTGGGGACTGGTCGAGGTCCTCGCGCGCAACCCCGGCCGGCTCGTGTCGCAGCGGCAGCTCCTGCAGGAGGTGTGGGGTCCCAAGCACGTCAACGAGTCGCAGTACCTGCGGGTGTACTTCGCGCAGCTGCGGCGCAAGCTGGAGGACGACCCGGCGCACCCGCGGCACCTGGTCACCGAACCCGGCATGGGCTACCGGTTCGAGCTGTGAGCGGCCGTGACGCGGGTTACCGCCGTCGTCAGGATCGCGTCAAGGAGGCGGGCGGCCGTGTCAGGGTCCCGTCCGGGGTCTCGCGCGAGCGGCCCGCGCGGCGTGTGCTGGACGCATGACGCTCGCGGAGTTGTTGCCCAGCACCGGATGTTCCACCGCGCCGGCGCTGGAACCGGGTCTCTGGCCGGACGGGACCCTTCTCGCCGGCTCGGACCTCGTGCTCGGTGGAGTGCCCGCGACGCGGCTCGCGGCCCAGTTCGGCACGCCCTGCCAGGTGCTCGACGAGCTCTCGGTCCGGGCACGGGCCCGGGAGTTCCGCGCGGCCCTGCCGGACGCCGAGGTCGTGTTCGCCGGGAAGTCTCTGCCCTGCCCCGAGGTCTACCGGTGGATGGCGCAGGAGGGCCTGTCGCTCGACGTCTCCTCCGCCGGGGAGCTCGCGCTGGCCAGGGCCGCGGGCTTCCCCGCGTCGCGGATCGTCATGCACGGCAACGTGAAGACGGCGGAAGACCTCAAAGCCGCGCTGCAGCACGGGGTGTCGAGGATCGTCGTCGACTCGGTCGACGAGATCGGCCAGCTCGGCGCGCTCGCCCGGCACGGCCAGGAAGTGATGATCCGCGTGACGCCGGGCGTCGACGCGCACACCCACGCGGCGATCGCGACCGGCGTGGAGGACCAGAAGTTCGGGTTCTCACTGGCTTCCGGCGCCGCGCTCGACGCGGTCCTGCGGGTCGCCGGCCAGCCCTCGCTGCGGCTCGTGGGACTGCACTGCCACATCGGCTCGCAGGTCCGCCACGTCGCGTCCTACGAGGAGGCCGCACGGCGCATGGTCGGCCTGATCGCGTCGTGCGGCGTCCCGGTCGGGCAGCTCGACCTCGGCGGCGGGTTCCGCGCGCCGTACCTGCCCGGCGAGTCGTCGTTCGACCTCTTCGGCTTCGCGCACCGGGTGCGCGGCACGCTGCACCGCGAGTGCGCGCTGCGGCGGGTGCCCGTGCCGCGGCTGCTGGTGGAGCCGGGGCGGGCGATCGTCGCCAACGCCGGCGTGACGCTGTACCGGGTGTGCGCCGTGAAGGAGGGCACCCGGACGTTCGTGGCCGTGGACGGCGGGATGAGCGACAACCCGCGGCCTTCGCTGTACGGCGCCCGGTACGCCGTGCGGCTCGTCGGCCGGGGTGGCCCGACGAAGCCGGTGACGGTCGTCGGCCGGCACTGCGAGGCCGGGGACGTGCTGGCGGAGAACGTGCCGCTGCCCGCCGACGTCCACGCGGGCGACCTGCTCGCCGTGCCCGTCACCGGCGCCTACCACCACGCGCTGGCGTCGAACTACAACCAGGTCTGCCGCCCGCCGGTCGTCGCCGTGCGCGACGGCGTGGCGCGGCCGGTGGTGCGCCGCGAGACCGAGGAGGACCTGCTGCGCCGCTACCCCTGAGCGCCGAACCAGCGGGCGAGGTGCTCGTCCAGGTCGTCCTGCCGGTCGCCGGCCCAGGCCACGTGCCCGTCGGGGCGCAGCAGGACGGCCGGGACGTCCAGGGCCGCACCGGGATCGGCGACCAGGTCGACGCGGCCGGACCAGCCGTCCGCGCGCAGCCGCCCGGTGCGGTCGAGGACGAGCCCGCGGCCGCCGCGCATCCGGTCGTACAGGCGGCCGCCGGTCAGCGCGACGTCGCGCAGCCGCCGGCCGAGCAGGTCGTGGCCCTCGCCGAAGTCGTAGCGGACGTCGAGCGCGGCGATCTTCTCGATCAGGAGCCGGTTGACCTCGTTCAGGTCCATCAGCTCGGTGACGAGCCCGAGCACGGCCCGCGCGCCCGGACCGCCGGACATCAGGTGCACCTGCGCGCGGGTGTTGTCGAGCACGGCCGCGGCGACCGGGCGGCGTTCGCGGTGGTAGGTGCCGAGCAACGACTCCGGCGCCCAGCCGCGGACCTGCCCGGCGAGCTTCCAGCCCAGGTTGACCGCGTCCTGCACGCCCAGGTTGAGGCCCTGGCCACCGGCGGGAGGGTGGATGTGCGCGGCGTCGCCGGCGAACAGCACCCGGCCCTCGCGGTAGTGCTCGAGAAGCCGGGTGGCGTCGCCGAAGCGGGACAGCCAGCGCGGCGAGTGGACGCCGAAGTCGGTGCCGGCGACCGCGCGCAGCTCCCGCCGGAAGTCGTCGAGCGTGGCCGACCGGTTCTCGCTGACCTCCGCGCACGGCACCACGACGCGGTAGCGGCCCTCGCCGGACGGTCCCAGCTGGAACATGCGGTGGGTCCGCCGGGCCTCGGCCACCCCGGCGGCGATGTCCTCCTGCGGCACACCGACTTCCATCTCGCCCATGAGCGTGTCGTGCCGCGACGGTTCGCCGGGGAAACCGACGCCGAGCAGCTTGCGCACCGTGCTGCGCGCCCCGTCGCACGCCACGAGGTAGCGCGCTCGCAGTCGCTCGCCGCCCGCCACCTCGACCGTGACGCCGTCCTGGTCCTGGCTGACGCCGGTGACCGCGCGGCCCCGCCGGACCTCCGCGCCCAGCGCGACCGCGTGGTCCTCGAGGACCTGGTTCACGTCCGGCTGGCGAATGCCGAGCAGCGTGTCGAAGTCGGAGTCGAGGCCCTGCGGCGTGGGTTTCGGGATGCCCGCGAAGCTGCCGCCGACCGGGCGCTGCCGGCCCCGGGCGAGCAGCCGGTCCAGCAGGCCGCGCATCGCCATCAGCTCCAGGCTGCGGGCGTGCAGGCTCACGACCCGGACGAACGACGGCGCCTGCTCGGCGTCCTTCTCCAGGACCAGCACCCGCACGTCGTGCAGCCGCAGCTCGGCCGCCAGCACGGCCCCGGCGGGCCCGCACCCCGCGATGATCACGTCGAACAAGTGCCACCCGTTTCCGTCGCCTGGGAGGCCGCCGATTCTGCGAGTCCGGGTGGCGGGCCGCAAACGATATTCGCCCGTTCCGGCCCTCTGTCGAACGTGTGTTCTCTAGAGTGCGCGGATGCACTCGTACGCCTACGTCGCCGACTCCCGGCTGGACGAGACGCGGCGCGCCCTGGGGCTGCAGACCTCCGGCGGCCGGGCGCCGAACCCGCGCTTCTTCACCGGGTTCCTCACCGACTCGCAGGTGGCCGCGTCGTCGTTGCTCGCCATCGCGAAGATCGCCGGCACCCGGTACTTCCAGCCCACCCCCGAACGCCTGCGCGACCCGGTCGTCACGTGCAACGGCGACCGGTTGCGCTTCGAGTCGTTCTCGGGCTGCTGCGGTGTCTACGCCCGCCTCGACGTCCTCGGTGGAGCGCTCGACGGCGAGGTGCACGACCGCGGCACGACCAACGTGGACGTCAACGAGCCGCTGCGGCGCGCGCTGGCCCGCGTGACGAAGGGCGACCCGCTGCACCTGACCGTCGGGCCGGACCAGGTCGAGGTCGGCACGCTCGACGGCGCGGTCGTCGAGAAGAAGGTGCCGCTGCCGCCGCGCTGGCTGCGCGGGTTCGCCGAGACGCAGGTGCTCACCTCGCGGTTCGACCTGCGGGCCGAGCTGTCGCCGGCCGACGCCCAGCGGTTCCTGCGCACCCTCCCGAAGGGACGCGCTGCGGTGTGGGCGGTACCGGCCGGGAAGTCGTTGCGGCTCAGCGGGTCCGCGTCGGGCACGGCCGTGTGCCTCGCCGGCCCGAACCGGCTGGAGGCGCTGATCCCGTTGCTGCGCTTCGCGAAGGCCGTCCGCGTCTACGGCCCGCCGTCGGCCGGCCTGCCCGTCGCGAGCGGCTGGGAGGTCGACCTCGGCGCGCACCGCCTCACGCTCGTCCTGTCGCCCGAGGTGAACCGCGGCCTGTCCGGCGAGGGCGCCGTCCTGGACGGCCTCGCCGCGGGCGACGCGGACACCGACGCCGAGCTCGTCGGCGCGCTGCTCGACTTCGAACCGCGGGTGGACGTCGCGGACCTCGCCGGCCGCTCCGGGCTCGCGGTGCAGCGGGTGAAGGACGCGCTGGCGCAGCTCGGCACCGCCGGCCGGGTCGGCTACGACCTCGCCGAGGCGTCCTACTTCCACCGCGAGCTGCCCTACGACGGCGCGGACGTGCAGGCCATGAACCCCCGGCTGCGCAACGCGAAGGCGCTCGTCGAGCAGGACGCCGTGCGGTGGGACGGCGGGACCGCGGTGGTCGGCGGCCACCGCGTGAACGGTGAGGCGTGCACCTGTCAGTGGTGGACGGAGTACCGGGGCGGGCGCGGCAAGTGCAAGCACGTGCTGGCCGCGGACATGGTGAGAGGCAAGGCGTGAGCTTCGACAGGATCCGGGCGCTGATCGAGTCGCGCCAGCTGCTCGCGCTCGGCGAGGTGCTCGGGAGCCTCGCCCCCGGCGACCGCGCGGCGTGCTCGAAGGAGCTCGTCGCGTTCGAGAAGGAGCACCGCGCGGGCCCCCGGAGCTGGGAGCACTTCGAGGCGCTCGCCATCGCGGGCGCCGGGGTGCTGCCGAGCGCCGCGACGCTCACGCCGTGGCTGATGCGCTACCGGGTCTGGTGGGACGAGCGCAGCCCGCTCAACCCCGGGCCGGTGCTGCTCGACGTGCTGCGGCGCCGGAACCCGCCGTGGCTGCCGGACCTCGCCGCGCGGCTGGCCGCGAAGATGTCGGTCCGCGACCTGTCCCGCAGCGACGTGCTCGGGGTGGTCGTGGCGTTCTGCGGCGACGACCCGCCGGACTCCGACGGGTTCCTGGCGCACCTGATGGCCTTCGGCGGGCACGAGCGGTGGCGTCCGAGTTTCGACGTGCTGATCCCGCGGATGCTGGAGGTCGCGGGCGCCGGGCAGTCGTTCGCGGCCGACCGGGACTGGCTCGCGTTGCTGAGCGAGAGGGGCGACCGGCAGGTGCTGCTCGACGGCTGTCTCGCGCGGCTGCAGCAGGGCGGCGGCGTCACGGAGATGCAGGGCTTCCTCGCGCTGCACGACGCTCTCGACGTGACGCTCGACGAGAGCGCCGTGCACGTCCGCGACTACGTGGCGATGCTGCCGGACTCGCGCTCCACCGTCGCCGCGCTCGCCCAGGAACGGCTGCGGCGGCTCGACGAGGCGGGCCGGCTCGACTTCGGCCTGCTCGGCGACGCGAGCCGGTGGGTGTTCGGGCGCACCGAGAAGAAGCTCGTCCGCACACAGCTGGCGTGGCTGGGCAAGCACGCGCGGACCGCACCGGACGAGGTGGTGCTGATCGCCGCGGAGCTGTTCGCGCACGAGTCGGACGACCTGCGCGGCCAGGCGGTCGCCCTCGTCGCCAAGCACCTCGCGAAGATCGGCGACGACACCCGCGCCGAGCTGCTGGAGTGCGCGCGGCAGCTCCCCGCCGACCTCGCCGCGCGGCTCGGAGCCGTTGCGGCGCAGGAGGAAGCCGTCACGCTCACCCCGGTCACACCGGGCCCGTGGCCCGAGCCGATCGCGTCGCTCGGCGACCTGACGCGCGAGGTGCTGGGGCTCTACGGGCGCACCGCCGGCCAGATCGGCGGGGTCGCGGCCGAACGCGTCGTCGAGGCGCTCGTGCGGTTCGCCTGGCAGGACCGCGACGCGCTCACCAAGGCGATGCGACCCGTCTACGAGAAGCACTCGTGGATCCTCGACCGCAGCGCGTACGACCGCCACCCCGGCCACGCGAAGCGCAACGCCCACACCGAGTTCACGGCCGTCCTGGCCGCCGTGGCCGCGCCCCCCGAGACACCGGGGAGGTTCTCCGCGGCGCTCGACTTCGCCCGCGAGTGGCGCGCCCAGCTGAAGAGGGCGGACAACGGCGGTCTCGCCGACCAGCTCGCCGAACGCCTGCACGAGATCGAGAAGGGCCTCCGGTACGCGCCGCGGCCCGCCCTGGTGTGCACCCCCACCCTGGGGTCCGGGCTGATCGACCCGGCCGTGCTCGCCCAACGCCTGGCGCGGGCCGAGGCCGAGGGCTGGGAACCGTGGCGGCGCGACCTCGACCAGGCCTGCCACCGCCTGCCCCGCACCGCCACGCCCGCCGACTTCGCCGAGGTGGCGGGCGCCGCGGCGGCGAAGGTGCGGGTGTGGCTCGGCACCCGGACCGACCCGGTGATCACCGTCGAGGAGCGGACCTACCACTACCCGAAGTACTGGCGCACCCAGCAGGACATCAGCGACACCGGCCTGCTCGCGGTCGTCGTCCCCGGCCTCGAAGAACCCCAGGAACGCCTGCACACGTTCGACGGGTGGGGGCCGATGATCGAGTGGTGGCCGTTCGTGCTGCCCGCGCAGCGGGAGGTCGTCGCCGCCCACCTGGTGCCGCACTTCCGCGGCCGCACCGCGTCGAAGGGCGACGACGGCCCGCTGCTGCCGCTGCTCGCCGCGGCGGACGGACCCGCGGGCCCGGCCCTGCACCTCGCCCTCTGCTACGGCCTCGGCGCCGAACTGACCGTCAACCGCGCCCACGCCGTGGACGCGCTGCTCGCCCTGGCGTCCCGCGACCAGCTGGACGGCCGCCTGCTGGGCGACCTGCTCGGCCGCGCGCTCGCCGGCGGCGGCCTGGCGCTGAACCGCGTCGTCCCCGGCCTGCGCGACACGGCCCGCGCCGGCGCCCCGCGGCAGGTGTGGGAGGCGGTCGCGGCCGCGTTGCCGCAGCTGTGGGGGCACAACCGGGTCGCCGACGTGGTCGAGCTCGCCGTGGAGCTGGCGCAGCAGGTCGAGCCCGGTGGCGAGGTCGGCGGCCTGGCCGGGGTGGCGGCGCGCAAGGGGTCGAGCCGCACCGCGGTGCAGGCGAAGCGGCTGGCGGAAGCGCTCGCGGTCAGGCCCGCAGCAGTGCCGTGACCTCCTCGACCGGCGTGCGGGCGAGAGCGGAGCCGACCCCGCACGCCACGGCGCCCGCCTCCAGCCACGCGGGCACGTCGGCCGGCGCCACACCGCCGGTCGGCACCAGCGGCGCGTGCGGCAGCACGGCCAGCACGTCGCGCACCCACCGCGGCGTCGGCGCGGGGAACACCTTCACCGCGTCCGCGCCCGCTTC
Source organism: Lentzea sp. NPDC060358 (assembly GCF_042725365.1). Classification (NCBI taxonomy): domain Bacteria; kingdom Bacillati; phylum Actinomycetota; class Actinomycetes; order Pseudonocardiales; family Pseudonocardiaceae; genus Lentzea; species Lentzea sp. NPDC060358. The sequence goes on from NZ_JBHXCW010000019.1 coordinate 39,692, forward strand.
GAGGGCCTGGACGACCTCGGAGACGCTCCCGGCGCCCGGCAGCACGGCGGCGCCGTGGCGGTGCCCGGCCCGGATGACCGAGGTGTTCAGGTTGGGCGCCACCAGGAACTGGGCCCCGGCGCGCACGGCGGCCACCGCGGAGGCCTCGTCGAGCACCGACCCCGCGCCGATGACGGCGTGCGGGTGGTCCGCGCGCAGCCGCCGGATCGCGTCGAGCGCGCCGGGGTTGGTCAGCGGCAGTTCGAGCGAGGTGAGTCCGGCGGTCAGCAACGGGACGGCGGCCTCGACGGCGGAGGCGGTGTCGGCGGTGCGGATGATCGCGATGACGCCCTGCCGCACGACGGCCCTGATGATCTCGTAGCGGTAGCTCACGCCCGCCACCCTACGACGCCTGACAGGTGCTGCCAGCGGCTGCCAGCGACGTGTGCGGCCGGTGCCAGTGGCGGCGACGAGGGTGGGCCGTGCCGTCAGGGAGGCGGCACGATCACCCCAGGGGAGTCCCACCCATGCACGTCACGATCATCGGCGCCGGCCTCGGCGGCCTCACGCTCGCCCGCGTGCTGCACGTCCACGGCATCCCGTCCACGGTCTACGAGGCGGAGGAGTCGCCGACGGCGCGCTCGCAGGGCGGCATGCTCGACATCCACGACTACAACGGCCAGCTCGCGATCGAGGCCGCCGGGCTCGTGGACGAGTTCCGCGCGCGGGTGCTCCAGGGGCGCGAGGCGTTGCGGGTGCTCGACAACGACGGCACCGTCCTGCTCGACAAGGCCGACGACGGCACCGGCGGGCGGCCCGAGATCCAGCGCGCCGACCTGCGGCAGATCCTGCTCGACTCGCTGCCCGCGGGCACGGTCCGGTGGGGCGCCAAGGTCACGGCGGTCGACGGCCGGACGGTCTGCTTCGCCGACGGCTCCACCGTCGAGGCCGAGCTGCTGGTCGGCGCGGACGGGGCGTGGTCGCGGGTGCGGCCCGTGCTCACCGGCGCCCGGCCCGAGTACACCGGCATGGCGTTCGTCGAGACCTACCTCCACGAGGCCGACACGCGGCACCCGGCCGCCGCGAAGGCCGTCGGCGGTGGGTCGATGTTCTCGCCCGGCCAGGGCAAGGGGATCTTCGGGCACCGCGAGGCCGGCGACACGCTGCACGCCTACGTCGAGTTCAGCCGCCCGCTCGAATGGTTCGACGGCTTCGACGTCACCGACCCGCTGCGCGTCGCGGCCGAGTTCGAGGGCTGGGCGCCGGAGCTGACCGCGCTGATCACCGAGACCGACACGGTGCCGCTGCTGCGCCCGCACCACGCGCTGCCCACCGGGCTGCGCTGGGAGCGGGTGCCCGGCGTGACGCTCGTCGGCGACGCCGCGCACCTGTCCGCGCCCAACGGGGAGGGCGCCAACCTCGCCATGCTCGACGGCGCCGAGCTCGCCCGTGCCCTCGCGACCCACGCCGACGTCGAGGAGGCGCTGACCGAGTACGAGGAGGCCATGGTCGTGCGCGCAGTGGCGGCCACCGAGGACTCCGACCGGATGCTGGAGAGCCTGTTCGGCGAGGGCGGCGCCCCGCAGAAGCTGCTCGCCATGCTCCACGACGCCTGAGCACCCGGGGACGGCCGTCAGCGCCGGTGGTGCTGGTCACGCGAGGAGGTCCGCGTTGATGCGGGCGCCGGCCAGCGCACCGGCCGCGGCGGACGCGCCGACCTGGGCGGTGAGGTCGGTGGCGTTGCCCGCGACCCACACGCCCTTCACCGGCGTCGTGCCCGCCGGGCCGCTCACGAACCTCCGGCCGTGCGGCACGTCCTCCAGCGGCAGTCCCAGGCCCTCGACGCCCTCGGTGCGGGCGATCATCGTGGTGGCGACGGCGATCACCCGGCGGGGCACGACCTCGCCGCCGGCCAGCCGCACGCCGGTGATCGCGTCCCCGGCGGACTCGACCGCCGCGACCGGCGTCTCGACGACCCGGATGCCGCGTCCGGCGAACTTCGCGCGGGTGTCGTCGTCGAGTTCGGTGCCGTGGGCGAAGAACACGAGGTCGTCGGTCAGCTGCCGGAACAGCAGGGCGTGGTGGGGGGAGCCGAGCACGCCGACGGGTTCGTCGCGCACCTCCCAGCCGTGGCAGTACGGGCAGTGCACGACGCCGCGCCCCCAGTGCCCGGCCAGCCCCTCCACGTCCGGCAGCACGTCGCGCAGTCCGGTGGCGACCAGCACGCGCTTGGCCCGCAGTGCGGTGCCGTCGGACAGGGTGAGGGCGAAGACGTCGCCGGCCGGCTCGGCGCCGGTCACCTCGCCGTGCACGATCCGCCCGCCGTACCGGCGGACCTCGTCACGGCCGCGGGCCAGCAGCTCAGCGGGCGGGATGCCGTCGAGGCCGAGGAGCCCGTGCACGCCGCCGGCCGGGGCGTTGCGGGGCGCCCCGCCGTCGACCACGACGACCGAGCGGCGGGAACGGGCCAGCATGACCGCGCCGTTCAGGCCGGCGGCGCCACCGCCGACGACCACGGCGTCCAGGAGTTCGTCCATGGCTGCGACGGTAGGCATGTCTTGCGTCATGGGCATACGATCGTGCGCATGACGCAAGAAAACGGCGATCTGGACGGCCTCGTGCGCAAGCGGATCCGCGCGCTGCGGGTGGCGCAGGGCTGGTCGCTGGACGAGCTCGCGACCCGTGCGCGGCTGAGCCCGTCGTCGCTCAGCCGCATCGAGAACGGTCAGCGGCGGCTGGCGCTGGACCAGCTCGTCACCCTGGCGCGAGCCCTGGACACCACGCTCGACCAGCTCGTCGAGACCGACACCGACGACGTGGTCGTCAGCCCGATGATCGACAGCGGTCACGCCGTCCTGCGCTGGCCGATCAGGGCCGAGCCCGGCATGACGGTCATGCGCCAGCGGATGACGACCCCGCCGCCGGACAACCCCGCGGCGCTGCGCGCGCACTCCGGCCGCGAGTGGCTGGTGGTGCTGTCGGGGACGGCCGTCCTGCTGCTGGGCAACCGGCGGCTGCGGGTGGAGACGAACCAGGCGGCGGAGTTCCCGACGATGCTGCCGCACGCGATCGGCACGGCGGGCGGGCCGTGCGAGATCCTCGGCATCTTCGACCGGGAGGCGCGGCGCGGCCACAACGCCGGCAAAGCGGCCAAGACCGGCTGATCTTGCGCGGGCGGCAGCACCGGAGCCCGGTGTCTTGCCGAATGCGCAAGTGACCGTGCACCTGACGCACGACGGACCTACGTTCGCCGCATGAACGAACACGGACATGGCCACGGTCACGGCCACGGCCACGGCCACGAACACGGCCACGGGCACGACGCGGACCAGGCCGAGATCCTCGACCTCGACGCGGAGCTGCTCACCGAGCACACCGCGGCCATCATCGACTGGCTGCCCACGGCCGATCCCCGCCACGTCGTCGACCTGGGCGCCGGCACGGGCGCGGGCACGTTCGCCCTGCTGGCGCGCTTCCCCGAGGCGCGGGTCACCGCCGTCGACTCGTCGGTGGAGCACCTGCGGCGCCTGCGCGACCGGGCCTGCGCCCGGGGCGCCGCCGTCCACACCGTCCAGGCCGACCTCGACGCCGAGTGGCCGGACCTCGGCGCCCCCGACCTGCTGTGGGCCTCGGGCTCGCTGCACCACATGGCCGACCCGGACCGGACCCTGCGCCAGGCGCACGACGCGCTCGCGCCCGGCGGCGTGCTCGCGGTCGTGGAGATGGCCGGCATGCCGCGGTTCTTCCCGGAGAGCCGGGTCGAGCACGACGAGCGCGTGCCGCACCGCGGCGCGGACTGGGGCCCGGTGCTGCGCAGGGCGGGCTTCACCGTCGAGGGTGAGCGGACCGTCACCGTCCACGTCGAACGGTCACCGGCCGTGGAACGCTACGCCCGCGCGGTTCTGCGCCGCCGGCTCGAGCCCGCGGCGGTGGAGGAGGCCCTGCGCCGCGACGACCTCGCGCTGCGCACCGAACGCACCGTCTGGGCGGCGCGGAAGTGACCAGCCGGAGGTGGAACGGACCCGTGGAGAGGATCGAGGTGTGGCGCGGTGTCCTGCCCGGCGCGCGCGACGGTGACGCACCCGGGAACCGGCCGCGCGGTGGACCGACTTCCCGCCGCGCTGCCTGAAGCGCCGGCGTCGCCCGGCCCGGTCACGGCCCCAGCAGCACCCGGAACACCGCGCCCTCGCCCGGCGCGGTGTCCACCTCCACCCGCCACCCGTGCGCCGCGACGAGCGCCGCCACGATCGCGAGGCCCAGCCCCGTCCCGCCGGGCCCGCGGGCGGGATCGGCGCGGTAGAACCGCTCGAAGACCCGTGCGGCCTGGTCCGCGGCGAGACCGGGCCCGTGGTCCGCCACCGAGAACCCGTCCTCCCGCAGCCGGACCTCGACCGGCGACCCGGCCGGGGTGTGGATCAGCGCGTTGTCCAGCAGGTTGGTCAGCACCCGCCGCACCCGCGCCTCGTCCGCCCGCACCACGACCGGTCCGGCCGGCAGCTCCACCGACACGACGCGGGCGGGATCGCGCAGCCGCGCCTCGACGACGGCGTCGCTCACCGGCACGACCAGGTCCACTGTGGACAGAGTGAGCGGCTGCTCGGAGTCCAGCCGTGCCAGCTGGAGCAGGTCGTCGACCAGCAGGCCCATCCGCGACGCGTGGTCCTCGATGCGCTTCAGCACCTCGGCGGCGTCGGTCGCCGCGCCCTGCCGGTACAGCTCGGCGTAGCCGCGGATCGACGTCAGCGGGGTGCGCAGCTCGTGCGAGGCGTCGGCTACGAACTGGCGCAGCCTGCCCTCCGAACGCACCCGTGCCGCGAACGACTGCTCGATCTGGCCGAGCATCGTGTTCAGCGCCGACGCCAGCCTGCCCACCTCGGAACCGGGCCGCCGCACCGGCACCCGGCGCGACAGGTCGCCAGCAGCGATCTCCCCGGCGACCTGCTCGACCTCCTCCAGCGCCCGCGTGGACGCGCGGACCAGCGCGTAACCGGCCATGCCCACGAGGACCAGCGCGCCGAGGCCGATCAGCAGGAACGCGAGCCGCAGGTCGTCCACGGCGCGGTCGACGTCGGAGCGGTCGAGTGCCGCGATCAGCTCGTCGCCGTCCAGTTCGCGCATCACGACCCGCGAGGAGCCGATGCTCACGTGCTCGCCGGGGGTCATCGTCCCGAACGGCGGCAGCCCCGGCAGCGGCGTGCCCGCCAGGACGCCGCTTCGGTCGCGCAGCACCATGTTGTCGCGCAACGGCAGCGAGCGCGGCAGCGACACCGCGCGGTCGAGCCGGGCGTCGAGCTGGTGCAGGAGGTAGTCCTCCATCACCTTCGACCCGATCAGCCACGTGCCGGCGAGGCCCGCGGCCGCGAGGGCCACAAGCACGACCACCAGCCGCACGCGCAACGTCATGGGCGGATCATGTACCCGATCCCGCGGACGGTGCAGATCAGCCGCCGCTCACCGGTGTCGACCTTGCGCCGCAGGTAGGAGATGTACGACTCGACCACGGCGGCGTCGCCCTCGAAGTCGTGCGACCACACCTGGTCGAGGATCTGCGCCTTCGACAGCACGCGCCCGCTGTGGCGCAGCAGGCAGTGCAGCAGCCGAAACTCCGTCGGCGACAGCTCGACGACCCGCGTCCCGCGCCGCACGACGTGGCTCTCCACGTCCAGCGACAGGTCGCCGCACGTGAGCTGCTCCTCCTCGCCCGGCCGGGTGCGGCGCAGCACGGCGGTCACGCGGGCGATGACCTCCTCCAGGCTGAACGGCTTGGTGATGTACCCGTCGCCGCCGATCGTCAGGCCGGTGACGCGGTCGTCCGCGCCGTCGCGCGCCGTCAGGTACAGCACCGGCACCCGCACGCCCGCCGACCGCAGCCGCCGCACCACCTCGAACCCGTCGCGGTCGGGCAGCATCACGTCCAGCAGCACCAGGTCCGGGGCGCCGGTGCGGGCCGCGTCGAGCGCCTCGGACCCGGTCGCCGCACTCGACACGGCGAACCCCGCGAACCGCAGGCTCGCGCACAGCAGCTCGCGGATGCTCGGCTCGTCCTCGACGACGAGCAGCCGTCCCCGCCCGGTCATCCCGTGGCCGGGCGCTGCGTGATGGTCTGCCCGGTCACGGTGCCGTCGGAACCGGCCTGGCCCTGCACGACGACCTGCTGGCCCGCCTTCAGGTCGGACAGCTTGCCCTCGGAGGTGATGTCCACCTTCGTGGAGTCCGAAGTGGACACCTTCACGACCTGGCCGTTCTGCGTCTTCACGTAGACGGTCGTGCCGTCCACGTGGTCGATCGTGCCGGCGGTGCCCCGGCCGAACCCGCCGTTGGGCCGCTGCTGCGCGCCCGAGGGAGGGGTGCCGGTGCCGCCGGGGAACTGGCGCCCGGCCGCGTTCTGGCGGGCCGGGGCCTGCGTGGAACCGAAGGACCTCTGCACGACCACCCCGCCGACGAACGCGACGACGGCGAGCACCGCCACCCCGAGGACGATCGTGGTCCTGCCGAAACCCGCCTTGCGCTCCGCCAGTTCGGCGGGGAGGTCGTTCTCGAGCGGCTGGTCGAGAGGATTGGACACCACAGCACTCCTATTCGTGCCTGAGGGCTTCGATGGGGCGCAGCCTCGCCGCGCGGGAAGCCGGGTAGCTGCCGAAGAACAGGCCGATCAGCGCGGACACCGCGAACGCGAGCAGCACCGACGACGGCACGACCACCGGCTGGATGCCGGCGATGGTGAAGCGGCTGCCGATCATCCCGGCGGCGACGCCCAGCGCCCCGCCGAACAGGCTCAGCAGCGTGGCCTCGATCAGGAACTGGCCGAGGATCGACGACCGCGGCGCGCCGACGGCCTTGCGGATGCCGATCTCGCGGATCCGCTCGGTGACGGTCACCAGCATGATGTTCGTGATGCCGATCCCGCCCACCAGCAACGAGATCGCCGCCACCGACGCGAGCAGCACCGTGAACGTCTCGGTCGTCGCGGTCCGCGCGGTGAGCAGCTGGTCCTGGCTGAGGATGCGGTAGTCGGCGGTGCCCGTGACCCTGTGCCGGCCGTCGAGGACGGTCGTGACCTGGGCCTGCGCGTCCGGCAACGCGTCCGCGGACCGCGCCTGCACGACGATCTGGGTGAGGCCGCCGTAGCCGGTCAGCGCGTTCTGCGTCGTCGTCAGCGGCGCCACCGCCAGGTCGTCGGCGTCCTGCAGCCCGCTGGACCCCTTGGCCGCCAGCACCCCCAGGACGGTGAACGGGATGTTGTTGACCAGCACGGACTTCCCGACCGGGTCGGTGCCGGGGAAGAGCGCGGCGGCGACGGTCGAGCCGATCACCACGACCTTGCGCGCCTGCTGGACGTCGTCGTCGGAGAACAGGTTCCCCTGCGCGACCGCGCTGTTCGTGGTGTCGAAGTAGTGCGGGTCCGACCCGATGAACTGGCCGATGTCGTGCGTGGTGTCGCCGTACCCGGCGGTGGCCTGCGCGGAGACCACCGGGGAGGCGTACCTGACGGCGGGGGAGTCGGGACCGGTCAGCGCCGCCGCGTCGGCCGTGGTCAGCGGCCTGGTGGTGGTGCCGGGCTGGGCGCGCTGCGGGCTGATCGTCAGGATGTTCGTGCCGAGCCCCGCGATGCTCTGCTGCACCGCGCTCGACGCGCCGTTGCCCACCGCGATCAGCAGGATCACCGACGCGACCCCGATCAGGATGCCGAGCGTGGTGAGCCCCGACCGCATCTTGTTCGCCGTCAGGCCGCGCACGGCGAAGGCGGCGATCTCGAAGAACCTCACACCAGCACCCCCGCGACCTTCCCGTCCACCACGCGCACGGTCCGCATGGCGTGGGCGGCGACCTCGTCCTCGTGGGTGATCAGCACGACGGTGCGCCCGCTCGCGCTGAGCCGGTCCAGGATGCCCATGACCTCACGGCTCGAGTCGGTGTCGAGGTTGCCCGTCGGCTCGTCCGCCAGCACGATCGCGGGCGAGGTGACCAGCGCCCGCGCGATCGCGACGCGTTGCTGCTGGCCGCCCGACAGCTCGTTGGGCCGGTGGTGCGTGCGGTCCCCGAGACCGACGAGGTCGAGCGCGGCCAGCGCGCGCTCGCGACGCCGTGCACGTCGAACTCCCGCGTACACCAGCGGGAGTTCGACGTTGGCGAGTGCCGTAGTGCGCGGCACCAGGTTGAAGGACTGGAAGACGAAACCGATCTTCCTGTTGCGCAGCAACGAGAGCTGCTCCTCGTCGAACTCGCCCGTGTCGATGCCGTCCAGCAGGTACTTGCCCGACGACGGCACGTCGAGGCAGCCGAGGATGTTGAGCAGCGTCGACTTGCCGGAGCCCGACGCGCCCATGATCGCGATGTACTCGCCCTTCGCGACGGTCAGGTCGAGTCCGCGCAGCGCGTGCACGGCGGTGTCGCCGGACCCGTAGGTCTTGCGGAGGTCGCGGACCTCGATGACAGGGCTCATCGTCCGGTCCCGGTGAACCCGCCGCCGTTGTTGCGCTGGCCGCCCCCGGTGCCCGGGAAGGTCCCGCCCTGCTGCCGGTTCTGGTTCTGGTTCGTCGAGGTCGTCACCGGCGGCAGCACGACCTCCTGCCCGGCGCTCAGCCCGGACCTGATCTCCACGTACTGGTCGCCGCGCACCCCGACCTCGACGGTCTTGCGCGTCTCCGCGCCGTTCTCGAGCACCTGCACGGAACTCGTGCCGCCGACGGTCTGCACGGCCGCGGCGGGCACGGCGAGCACGCCGGTGGCCGCGGCGACGGTGATCTCGACGCTCGCGGACTGGCCGGGCCGCAACCCCTCCGGCGGCTGGGTCAGCGCCAGCGTCACGCCGTACTGGACGACGTTGTTCGCCGTCGTGGGCGTGAGGTCGACCTGCGCGACCTTGGCCTGGATCGGCGTGGACTGCATCGCGTTGACCGTGACGGTCGCGGCCTGGTCGCCCTTGAGCTTGCTGACGTCGGACTCCGAGACGTTGGCCTTCAGCACCAGGTTCTTCAGGTCGGTGACAACCACGAACCCGGACGCCGCCGTCGTGGTCGTGCTCGACGAACCCGTGTTCGCGGAGGTGCCGCCGGACCCGACCTTCTGGCCGACCGACCCGGTGATCGACGTGATCGTGCCGTCGCCGGGAGCGGTGAGCGTGGTGGCGCTCAGGGTGTCCTGCGCCTGCTGGAGCGCGAGCTGCGCCTGCCGGTAGGCCGTGAGCAGCGCCGTGGTGCCGGTGCCCTTGGCGAGGGCCGCGTCGAGGTTGCCCTGCGCGATGTCGACCTGCAGCTGCGCCTGCGCCGGGTCGAGCCGCGCGAGCGGCTGGCCCTTCGTGACGGTGTCGCCGACCTTCACGTCGATCTCGGTCACCGTGCCGCTCGCCCCGAAGGACGCCGCGGCGCTGAACGAGCTCTGCACCGTCCCGGACGCCGTGACCACCTCGCTGACGTCGCGGGTGGCGGCGGCGGCCGTGCGGGCCGCGGTGGGCTGGGCGTTGCCGGACGAGCCGAAGAACACCAGGTAGCCGGCCACGCCGGCGCCGAGGAGCACCACCACCAGCAGCCCGTTGATCACCAGGGCTCTGCGACGTCGAGTCATGGACCGGGATCGTCGTCCGCGAGTCTGTGGCCCGGCTGCGAGTTTCCTGGGAGCCGGCTGAAGATCAGAGCGCCCGGATTTCACCCGGTTGTGCACCTTTTGCTTTTTCGGCAAGCCCTAGCGTCGGGGGATGGCCACGACCACCCCCTCCACCGCCTACAGCCGGGACCTGGGCGACGAGCTGCGCCGGCTGCGCGAGACCTGCACGGGACTGACGGGCGCCGCGCTGTCCGTGCGGCTCGGCTGGGACCCGAGCAAGCTCTCGACGATCGAGACCGGCAAGTACCGCGCCAGCGAGATCGACCTCGTGCAGTACCTGTCCATGTGCGGCAAGGACATCGACTTCTTCGAGGACTTCAAGCGGCGCTACCGGTACGCGTTCGAGGAGTACATCGTGCAGGTGTCGGACAACCTGCGCACGCTCGCGATGGCGGAGTCGACAGCGGTAGCGATCACGAGCTACGACACGCAGGCGATGCCGGGCCTCGCGCAGACTCCGGAGTACGCCGAGGGGCTGTACCGGATGGGCGGGTACGTCGCGCAGGAGCGGATTCCGGCGGTGGTGCAGTTGCGGATGGACCGGCAGGCGATCCTGCGGCGGCACGACCGGCCGGACTGCCTGTTCTACGTGCACGAGAACGCGCTGAGGACTCGGGCCGGCGACGACCGGCTGATGGCGGACCAGTACGCGCGACTGCTCTTCCGGCAGTTCAGGATCCGCATCGTGCCGGCCGATGCGCCGCTCGTGGCGACGAGCTGCGTGTTGTGGGAGTACGAGAAGGCGATGCCGATCGCGTTCACCTCCACCGACCTGGCGAAGGTGTTCGTGCAGGACCCGGGTGCGATCGCGCGGACCCGGCTGCTGTTCGACCGTTTGGCTGAGGTCGCTTGGGATGAGGGACACTCTCGGAGCAAGCTGGTCGAGTACGCCGGCCTATCGCGAGAGGACCTCGATGACGCAGGAACGAGCATGGCGTAAGAGCAGCTACAGCGGCGCGACCGAGGACGACAACTGCGTCGAGGTCTCCCTGTCTCGTGATGCCCTCGTCCGCGACTCCAAGAACCCCTCCGGCGGTGTGCTGACCTTCTCGCCGGACGCCTGGGAAAATTTCCTCGCGGACCGTTGAACCGCCGCCCGTTCCCCCACGTGTACCCGCCGAACGAACGGGAACGAGGGGGACGGGTCATGGCTGACGAGAAGACGGTGCTGATCGGCCGCTGTGGCCCGACGGTGATGCTGCCCAAGCAGGGCAGCAAGATCGTGCCGTTGCGCCGGGGCGAGCAGCTGCGGGTGGACGTCGCCGGCGGCGGGCCGGTCGGTCTCGCCTACGCGTGCACGCTGAAGTCGTTGCTGGGGGACCAGGTCGCGATCCGCGTGCACGACCGCCGGTGGACGCGCCAGGGCGACCGCGTCGTGTGGCGCGGCACCGCCGAGGGCAACACCCGGCGCGAGCAGGTCGTGACGCTGCAGTCCAACGTGTGGGCGGCGCTGCCGCAGGCGGTGCAGCAGCGGCTGTTCACGCCCGGCAGGTTCTCCGAGATGTGGCCGCTGGGGCCGGACTCGCCCGCCTCCAAGGGGCGCCCGCGCAACATCAAGATCCGCTGGATCGAGGACTGCCTGCTCGACATGGCGCAGGACGTCTACGGCATCGAGGTCGTGCCCGCCGCCTACGAGAAGCCCGCGCGCTGGGACGGTCTGCACGTCCTCGCCATCGCCGACGGCGCCCGGTCCGCCACCCGCGACTCGCTGAAGGACCACTTCGGCACGCCGAGCCGGGAACTGTTCTCCGTGGACGGTTCGCCGCTCGACGAGCGCGTGCTCGGCATCCGCGTCACGGCCAAGGTGCCCGACGAGCACACCGTGCCGCTGACCGTGGGGCAGAACAGGTTCCTCTTCAACTCGCTCGGCGGCGGCTTCATCAACATGCGCCTCACCGCCGAGGAGGCCTCGGAGATCGTGGCGCTCGGCGAGAGCGGGCCGGTGTCGTGCATCGGCAAGTTCGGTTGCGCGATGCGTCCCGACAACGGCCGCTTCGTCTGCGACCGGCACCGCGCGGTGTTCAAGCCGTCCGTCGACCGCCTGTCCTTCCTGTGGCCGCGGATCCTCGACGGCCTGCGGTTCTTCGGCGTCGGCGTGGCCGACGTGGTCGCGATCAACTCGTTCACGCTCGGCATGCAGCAGATGTCGAAGTTCACCGCGCAGCTCGCGCCGTCGACGTTCGGGTTCCTGCTCGGCGACGCGGCCAACTCGCTGCACTTCTGGCCCGGCCGCGGCCTCAACACCGGGCTGAAGAGCGCGCTGTCGCTGGCGGTGAACCTGCAGAAGCGCTGGCGCGGCCAGGCTTTCCGCGCCGCCGACTTCGCGCAGCACGAGGGGATCATGCAGCAGTTGCAGTACCGCGAGAAGTCCCGCGCCTGGACCACCATGCTGATGCCCGACTCCGAGGGCACCCCGCGCGGCATCGAGGACCGCATCCGCGAGGGCCTGCAGGGCCCGTACGACCGCGCCGCGCTCGTCTCCACGCTGTACCAGCGCGTCCTGGAGATCAAGAAGCGCCTCGGCGACCGGATGGGCTCGCTCGCCACCGACGAGTGGTACTACGGCCGCATCACCGCGATGGACACCCGGACGTTGAAGGTCATGGTCGAGTCCGGTGCCTGGATCACCCGCGAGATCGGCGGCGAGGAGGTCGAGATCCCCTCGGCCGAGGTCCGGGCCGTCGAACCCGTCCGCCGCGGGCTGTCGCTGGTCAGCTGAGCCCGGACCACCTCAGACCTGGGCGTAGCCGCCGTCCACCGCGAGGTCGGAGCCGTTGACGTAGCTGGAGGCGTCCGAGGCGAGGAACACGGCCGCCGCCGCGATCTCCTCCGGCTCCGCCAGGCGGCCGAGCGGGATCGTCGCGTCGGCGCCCGCGAGCGCGTCGGACGGGAGCAGGTCGAGCAGCTTCTGCGTGCGGGTGGCGCCGGGGGAGAGCACGTTGATCCGGTACCGGCGCTTGCCGGCCTCGTGGGCGAACCCGCGGACGAGGTTGCGGATCGCGGCCTTCGTCGCGCCGTAGGCGGGCATGAACGGCTCGGGCCGCAGGGCCGCCGTCGACCCGGTGAGGATGATCGACGCGCCCGGTGCGAGCAGCGGCAACGCCTTCTGCACGGTGAACAGCGAGCCCTTGACGTTCGTGGTGAACAGGGCGTCGAACTGCTCCTCGGTGATCTCGCCCAGCGGGGCGACGCTCCCGATGCCCGCGTTGGCCACCAGCACGTCGATCCGGCCGGCCTGCTCGGCGACCACGGCGTAGAGCCGGTCGAGCTCGTCGAGCCTGCCCACGTCGGCGCGGATCCCGGTCACCTCCGGCCCGAGCTCGGCCTCGACCTCGTCGAGCTGCGCCTGCCGCCGCCCGGTCACGAACACCCGCGCGCCCTCGGCGCGGAAGGCCCGCGCGATCGCCAGCCCGATGCCCGAGTTGCCGCCGGTCACGACCGCGACCTTGCCGTCCAGCACCTTCATGACCCGTCCTCCGTCAGTTGTTGACCGTACGGTCCATAATCTGCCGAATATGGACCTCTTGGTCAAGAACTAGGGTCGTGTCGTGCGTCACCAGGGGTGATCAGGCGGCGGGCAGCAGTCCGGTCAGCAGTGCCTCGGCGATGACCTCCAGTGCGGCCGGGTCCTGCCCGATCCGGCCGAGCACGACGAGCCCGAGCTGCCCGGCGAGCACGGCCTGGGCCGTGACCTCCGGGTCGAGGCGGGCGGCGGCGTCGCCCTCGCGCTGCGCCCGCCTGATCGCGTCGGCCAGCACGGCGGAGGTCGCGGTGTAGCTGCGGCGCGCCTCCGCGGCCACCTCGGCGGTGCTCGCGGACAGCTCCATCGCGGTGTTCGCGAGCAGGCACCCGCGGCGCGCCTGCTCGCCGCCCGGGTCGCGGAACGGCCCGCTCACGAAGGCGCGGACGACGTCGATGCCGCGGTCGGCCTTGTCCAGCCACTCGCGCAGCATGCGGTCGTTGGCCTCGTCGTACTCGCGCAGCACCCGCAGGAACAGCCGCTGCTTGTCGCCGAACGCCCCGTACAGGCTGCCCTTGCCGAGACCGCTGGCCGTCATGAGGTCGTCGAGCGACGTGCCCGCGTACCCCTTGTCCCAGAACGCGGTCTGCACGGCCGAGAGCACGCGCTCCTCGTCGAACTGGCGTGGTCGCGGCATGGGGCCGAGGATATCCTTACTGGACTGGTCGGTCCAGTGAGCCGAGCCGCCTGAGCACGGGGTTCGCCACGTCGGCGTTGTCCACCACGACCGACGCCCGCGCCGCCGGCCCGACCTCGTCGAGGTAGCGCCGGCTCGCGGCGTGGTAGCGCAGGTCGAACGCCCGCCCGGCCCGCTCCGGCCCGCCGAGCAGCTCCGCGTCCCTGCGCGTGCCGCGGTCGCGCGCCACCTCGAACGGCGTGTCGACGAAGACCACCTCGTCCCACTCCAGCTCCCGCTGCAGGAAACTGCCGTCGACGACCAGCACTAGGTCGTCCGGCGCCAGAGCGGGCGGTTCGTCGACCGGGGCGTCGGCGCGCAGGTCGATGATCCGGCGGCGGTAGAGGCGGCTCCCGCCGGGGCCGAGCGGGTCGAGCACCAGGCGGCGGAACGACGCGAAGTCGTAGGCGTCGGCGTAGTAGCCGTCCGCGGAGTCCCGGCCCTGCCGGTGCCTGACCGCCCTGGGGTGGTGGAAGCCGTCCATCGACAGGTGGGTCGCCGGGCGGCCTCTGCCGGCGATGGCCGAGGTGAGCTCACGGGCCATCGTCGTCTTGCCGGACGCCGTGATGCCGTCGACCGCCACGCGCAGCGGGTGGCCCGGGGTCGCGGAGGCGAGGTGGTCGGCGATCTCGCCCAGCACCAGGTCCCGTGGAGTCGTCATGGGTGCGACTCTATGTCAGGGCTTGGTTGGTTTTTCATTGTTTTGCGGCGCGAAATGGAATATCGAATTGTTTGTCCCGGAGGTGTTTTTTCGGGCTAGAGTCGTTCTCGGCCCGGGTTTGCGGGGTTGTCGGGAACGGGGTGTTCGTGTCGTCCGAGCTCACTCTTGTCAAAGCCGGTGTGTACGTGTCCGGGGTCATTGTTGTGATTGCCGGTCTGGTCGGCTACCTGGCGCCGGCCTCGGACAACAAGTGGTGGCCGTTCGGCGCAAGCGCTCTGACGCCGGTCGTAGCCGCCTACGCACTCGTGGTCGGCGCACTGGTGATGGCGGTTCCCACGTGGGCATCGGTCCTGCTCGCGCCTGGTGGAACGGCAGTGGCGCCCCGGCGAATGCCCTTGCCAGTCCGCAGAACAGCGGTACGCGAGGTGGCGGCACAACCGACAGATCGAGATGTCGTCGGAACCGGGCAGGCGGTTCCCGTGGCCGAGGGGAAGAACCCGCTCGGCCACGGGACGCGTGGTGAAGAGGACGGCTTGAAACGGCAAAGGATCGGGTGCGAGACTGAAGGAAGCCGGGCCCCGGGAATTGGCCAACTGTGTTCCGCGCTCCCGGACCAGCCGCAATCCGGGCGAATCACGGTCAAGCTGCGCAAGCCGTAGCTCAGTCCTCATCCACCTCGCGCCGCGCCAGCCGCACTTCCTCCACGTCCAGCTTCCGCTGGATCGTCCGCAGCACGATGTCGTCGATCGCCTCCTCGTCGCGCAGCCGCACGACGGTCGCCCGCTTGTGCGCGATCAGCTCCAGCTTCAGCGCCGCGTACTCGACCTCGGACTGCACGATCTCCTCGTCGCCCGCCTGCTTGCCGCGCACGACCTCCCGGTGGTGCTCGTACTCGGCCAGCACCCGCTTGTAGACGACGTCGGAGACGCCCACCCGGTCGGCGATCGACGGCAGGGCCTCGTAGGCCTCCTCCGACGCCGTCGACTGGGCCAGGTGGAGCTCCTTCTCCAGCGCGGTGTCCTCGGGCAGCCGGGACAGGCGGATGATCGACGGCAGCATGATCGACTGGACGATCAGGGTCACCAGGACCACGCCCGAGGTGATGAGGACGATCTCCTCGCGGAACGGGAACGGGCCGCCGCCCACCACGGTCTCGGGCACGGCCAGCGCGGCCGCCAGCGACACCGCGCCGCGGAAGCCCGCCGCCGAGGTCACCAGGCGCTGGCGGGCGCCGACTCGGCGGAGGCGTTGCTGGGGGCGGCGGTCGATCGCCCTGATGACGTACGGGGTGGTGTAGCTCCAGAGCAGCCGGGTGCCGGCCACGGTCAGGGCGACCAGGCCGATCGCGCCGAACGTGGCCAGGGTCTGCGAACCGTCCAGCGACCGCAGCGCGGCGTGGGCCTGGAGTCCGATGAGGACGAACAGGGAACCGTTCAGCAGGAACGTCGCGATGCCCCAGAACGCGTAGCTCACCTGGCGGGTGTCGGCGCGCACGATGAGCGGGCCCACGCGGGCCAGGGCCAGGCCGCACGTCACCACGGCGATCACGCCGGAGCCGTGGACGGTCTCGGCGAGCAGGAACGCGGCGAACGGGGTCAGGATGCTGACCACCGTCTCGTGCAGCGGGTTGTCGAGGCGCTTGCGGACCTGCACGGCGAGCCACGCGACGAGCAGGCCCGCGACGGCGCCGCCCGCGTAGGACAGCAGCAGCCGCAGGCCGACCATGCCGGTGCTGAACTCGGCCTCGCCGATGGTGATCGAGACGGCGATCGCGTAGATCACGAGCGCCGTGCCGTCGTTGATGAGCGACTCGGCGCGCAGGATCGTGGTGGTGCGGCGCGGCATGCCCCGCGCGATCGCCGAGACGGCGGTCGCGTCGGTCGGGGCCAGTGCCGCGCCGAGCACCCACGCCGGGCCCCAGTCGAGACCCAGCGCGTGCGCCACGGCGGCGACGGCCGCGGCGGTGGCGAGGACGAGCAGCGTGCTGAGCAGCACGATGGGGCGCAGGTTGCTGCGGATCTCCCGCAGCGAGGTGTTGAGGCTCTCCCAGTACAGCAGCGCCGGCAGGAAGATCAGCAGCATCGCCTCGGGAGGCAGGCTGACCGCCTCCAGGGCGGGGACGAAGCCGAGCACCGCGCCGCAGACGACGAGCAGCACCGGCGCGGCGACGCGCAACCGTCCCGACGCGACGCTGCTCGCCAGGATGCAGACCCCCAGCACCACGACCAGTTCAAGACCGAGCATGCGCTGAAGATTAGGCGGCTCAGGCGCTCAGCGCGTCATCCAGCTCCGCCAGCAGCCGCGACTTGGGTCGCGCTCCCACGATCTGCCGGATCGGCACGCCGTCGCGGAACAGCAGCATCGTCGGCAGCGACATCACCTGGTAGTCGCGGGCGGTCGCGGTGTTCTCGTCGGCGTTGATCTTCAGGACGGTCAGGTCGCCGCGCTCGCGGTCGATCTCGTCGAGCACGGGCGAGAGCATGTGGCACGGTCCGCACCACTGCGCCCAGAACTCGACGAGCACCGTCCCGGTGCGGGTGCTCTCGGCGAAGGTGGCATCGGTCAGCTGCACGGGGACTCCTCGGGGTCGGGCACGAGACACGGGTCTTGGAAGGCGAGCCTGGCCAGCAGAAACTCCCGGACGGTCTGGAGCCGCTCCAGGCACGCGTCCACCTCGGCGAGCCTGCGCCGGTAGACCTCGCGCGAGTCGGGGCACGAGTCGCCGGAGGAGTGGCCCGCCCGCAGGCACGCCACGAACGGCCGGGTGTCCTCCAGCGAGAGCCCAACGGCCTGCAACGACTGGATCTCCCGCACCAGCCGCAGGTCGTGCTCGCCGTACTCGCGGTAGCCGTTGGCCGCGCGCTGCGCCCGCAGGAGCCCCTCGGACTCGTAGAAGCGCAGCGCGCGGGTGGTGGTGCCGGCTCGCCTGGCCAGTTCGCCGATCCTCATGGACCGAACGCTAGACCTTGACGTTCACGTCAAGGCAAACGTCGCTCAGTCCGCGACGAGGCCCCAGACGGTCGACTGCCGGCGGAGCAGCCACCGGCCCGGCGCGATGCCGGTGCCGCCGTGCTCGGGGTGCAGCAGGTAGACGGGCGCGGAGTTCTCGACGACGGCGACCTCGCCGCCGGGCGACCACCGGCAGGTGCCCGGATCGGCGACGAGGACGTGCGGGTTGCGGCCGCCGAGCCCGGCCACGAGGTGGACGCCCCGCGGGGGCACCCACCGGTCCGCGGTCTCCTCCGGGACGAAACCGAGCGCGGAGAACGGGATGACGATCAGGTCGCCCTGGGCCTGCAGGCCGTCGACGACGGGGACGGTGGCTTCGCGCTCGAGGTGGTCGAGCGCGTCGACGCTGGTGCGGTCGACGAGTTCAGCGAGGTTCATGGTGTGGTTTCTCAGGTGCGTCGGAGGAGTTGGGCGTACTGGCGGGCTTCGAGGCCGTAGGTGACGGCCGCGGCGCCGAGCGGGTCGCGGTACCACCGGCCCACGGGCAGGCCGTACCGGCGGCGGGTGCCGTCGCGCTCGACGGACCCGTTGGTGACCATCAGCAGGTTCAGGCTGCCCCACAGGTCGTAGAGCTCCAGGGCGCAGCCGGGGTTGCCGGGATCGGGCGCCGTGCCGAGCAGGGGCGGCCCCGCCCGTGCGACGTAGGCGTCCCAGCCGAGGCGTTCGGCGGCGGCCAGCCGCACCTGGTGGTCGGGCTCGGTCAGGATGCGCACGACGTCCGGTTCCTCCACCGCCCACCGCGGCACCTTCCGGCCGTGCCACGCGCAGGCGCCGCTGCCGTCCGCGAACGTGACGGCGGGGCCGTTGTCGTTGTGCGGCACCGAGTCCGCGTCCAGGTGCAGGGCGGTCGGCCGGTCGGCCAGCACGCACCGGCCCTCTCTCGGCCACCACCAGCCGGTCGAGCGCGCGAGCACCGCCCAGGACTCCAGGAGCGGGCCGCGCAACCGGCCGCGGGCGTCGAGTCCGGCCAGCCAGTCCGCGTCGTGCTGACCTGACCAGCCCAGGCCCGGCGACCACGGCATGGTCGAGTTCACCAGGGGGACGAGGCAGTCGCGGACGGTGCGGCGCAGCCGGTGCCCGGCCAGGCCCCCGTCACCGGACAGGCCCCCTTCACCGGGACGCCACTCGCCGGGCCGCCGTCGTGCGGGCCGCCACAGCGGGCGGCGCAGTTCTGCGAGCAGGCCGGCGATCCGCGCCTCGACGGACCGCGGGTCACCGGGGAAGCGGAAGGTCTCCGCGGCGGGCAGCACCGTCGTGGCCTCCGCGGGGGAGCGGACCCACACGAACTCCGGCGGTGGCCTGTCGACGGCCGCGTAGATCCGGGCCACGGCGGCCTCGGCGGCGGGACGGTCGGCGGGTTCCGTGCTCAGCGCGTGGGCGGACCAGTCGTCGCGGAGCAGGTCGGGAGAGCGGGCCACGAGCCCGCCCGGTGCGCTCACGGCGCGAGGGCGCGCACGCCCTTTCGAGTCGGCATGCGGAAGATCGTGGCACCGATCGCCCGCGGTCCGCAAGCGCGAATGTTCCCGCCTCGCCGGAGGATCGTCACCGGTGCGGCGCAGGGGGAGCATGTCGGACTCCGACAGTTGTTCAGCAGGTGGACGTCCTTGCCCGGCCGATTCGCCGGTACCTACCGTGGGTGCCGGTCACGACGACCGGGGGCGAACCGCCTTCGTCCGGCTCGCCCCCGGTTCCCCACTGCAGCAAGGACTTCCCATGCCCTGTCCCGGCACCAAGAGTCCACAAAGGACCACCGACGCCTCCGCGATCGCGCGGACGACCTGACCGGGGAGACGGGACATGCGGTTCAGCATCACCATCGACACCGAGAACGAAGAGACCGCGCTGCGGCTGCTGGCCGCCATGAAGGACGTCGGTCTCGTGCAGTCGCCCGCGGCTCCCGAGCCCGCCGCGGCGGAAGTCCGGATCCTGCCGCACACCCGGCAGCTCCTGGTCCGCGACGAGGTCGTCGAGACGACCCGGCTCGAGTTCGAACTGCTGTTGCACCTGTGCCGGCACCCCGACCGCGTCCACCGCCGCCGTGAGCTGCTGTCGGCGGTGTGGGGCATCGACGACGACTACAGCGGAGCCCGCACGGTCGACGTGCACGTCCGGCGGGTGCGGCAGAAGCTCGGCGCCGCGGCCGACGTGATCCAGACCGTGCGCGGCGTGGGGTACCTGGTGGCGTCCAGCGGCCGGGTGCGGGTCGAGGGCTCGCCGAACGTGGTGCGGCTGGCGGACCGCCGCGCCGGCTGAGGCGGCGGGCCTGCCGTTCGAAAAGGAGTTGCTCCTGTCCGAGGACCCGGTGTTGCATGCGGCGACACCGGATCCGCGGAGGAGTGGCTGAATGCACCAGGGCGAAATCGCGACGGACGTGTCCCTCGTGGAGTCCCTGGTCCGCTCGCAGTTCCCGCACTGGCGGAACCTGCCGATCACGCGCGTGCGCCACGGCGGCACCAACAACGCGATCTACCGCCTCGGCGACGAGCTGGCGGTCCGGCTGCCGCGCATCGGGTGGGCCGCGAACGAGGCCGAGCGCGACTTCGGCGTCATCCCAGGCCTCGCCCCGCACCTCCCGCTCGCCGTGCCGGAACCGCTCGCGCTGGGCGAGCCGGCCGAGGGCTACCCGTACCGCTGGTCCGTGGTGCGCTGGCTGCCGGGCGAGATCGCGCCGCCCGGCGAGGCCGGCGCGAGCACCCCGGTCCGGCTCGCGGAGTTCGTCCTGGCGTTGCAGGAGATCGGCACCGGCGGCCGGGAGTGGACCACCTACCGCGGGCGGCTCGACCACTCCGACAGCGACGAGCGGGTCCGCTCGTGCATCGCGGAGCTCGGCGGCGACCCGCGGCTGCTCGCGTTGTGGCGGGAGGTGCTCGACGCGCCGCGCTGGGACGGTCCCGCGCGGTGGCTGCACGCCGATCTGCACCGGGGCAACCTGCTGTTCGCCGGAGGCGAGCTGACCGGCGTGATCGACTGGGGCTCCGCGGGCGTCGGCGACCCGGCCGGCGACCTCATGACGGCGTGGCTGTTCCTGGACGCGCGGGGCAGGGCGCTGTTCCGGCGCGAGCTGCGCGAGTTCGACGACGCCGCCTGGCTGCGCGCGCGGGGCTGGGCGCTGGAGATGGCGGTGGTCGCGCTGCCCTACTACCGCGACACCAACCCGTTCCTCGCCGGCATCGCCCGGCACGTCCTCGACCAGCTACTGGCGGAACGCGCCGGGTGACGTGCCCGTCTCGCGCAGGAAGAACTTCGTGAAGTTGGTGGCCTCGCTGAACCCCAGCCGGTGCCCGATCGCCGCCGACGACAGGTCGGTGTGCGCGAGCAGCCGTTTCGCCTCCAGCGCCACGCGGGCGTCGATCAGCGCCTTCGCCGTCCGCCCGGTCGCCGCGAGGCAGATGCGGTTGAGGCTGCGCGCCGAGTAGCCGATCGCCGCCGCGTACTCGGCGGCGTTGCGCGATCTCGTGAACGCGCGTTCCAGCTC